>CALBLR010000150.1 GCA_937896015.1 uncultured Prevotellaceae bacterium
AGTCGGCCAGCTCGCTGTCCACGGTGCTCACAAGCGTGTTGAGCAGCGATATTATCCAGCGGTCGATTTCGGGGCGCTGCTCCACAGGTATCTGCTCGGCGGCGGGGTCGAAGTTGTCAACGTTGGCATACAGTGCGAAGAATGAGTAGGTGTTGTAGAGGGTGCCGAAGAACTTGCGGCTCACCTCGGTCACTCCCGCCTCGTCAAACTTCAGGTTGTCCCACGGCGACGAGTTGCTTATCATGTACCAGCGCAGGGGGTCGGTGCCATAGTCCTCGATGGCGCGGAAGGGGTCCACCGTGTTGCCCTTGTGCTTGCTCATCTTGTTGCCAAACTTGTCGAGCACCAGGCCGTTGCTTATCACCGACTTGTAGGCCACGCTGTCGAACACCATTGTGGCAATGGCGTGCAGCGTGAAAAACCAGCCGCGCGTCTGGTCCACGCCCTCGGCAATGAAGTCGGCGGGGTAGAACTTGCGGCTGTCAATCAGCTCCTTGTTCTCAAACGGATAGTGCAACTGGGCATAGGGCATCGAGCCGCTGTCAAACCACACGTCTATCAGGTCGCTCTCGCGCTTCATGGGCTTGCCTGTGGGCGACACCAGCACTATGTTGTCCACATAGGGGCGGTGCAGGTCAATCTTCTCATAGTTCTCGCTGCTGTAGTCGCCGGGGGTGAAGCCCTTGTCCTTATAGGGATTGCTGGCCATGAAGCCGCGCTTCACGCTCTCCTCGATTTCGCCATACAGCTCCTCGATGCTGCCTATGCACTTCTCCTCGCCGTCTTCGCTGCGCCAAATGGGCAGCGGAGTGCCCCAGTAGCGGCTGCGGCTCAGGTTCCAGTCGTTGAGGTTTTCAAGCCACTTGCCAAAGCGGCCTGTGCCTGTGTGCTCGGGCTTCCACTTGATGGTCTTGTTGAGCTCCACCATGCGGTCGCGGCACGCCGTTGAGCGGATAAACCAGCTGTCTAGCGGGTAGTAGAGGATGGGCTTGTCGGTGCGCCAGCAGTGGGGATAGTTGTGCACGTGCTTCTCTATCTTGAACGCCGTGCCGTCTTGCTTCATGCGCACGCACATATACACGTTGAGGTCTTCGGCCTTGGTGGCCGCCGCCTCGTCATATTTGCCGTCGACGGTGTACTTGGGGTCGTAGGCGTTTTTCACATATGCTCCCTCGTATTCCTTATACAGCTCAACGTTCACATATTTCTTCACAAAGTCCTGGTCGAGCTCATCGAGCTTCCAGTATTTGCCTTCGAGGTCCACCATGGGGCGGGTCTCAAGCTTCTTGGTGATCATAAACAGCGACGGGATGCCTGCTGCGCGGGCCACATTGGCGTCGTCGGCGCCGAATGTGGGCGCGATGTGCACGATGCCTGTACCGTCGTCGGTGGTGACATAGTCGCCCAGAATCACGCGGAAGCCGTTGTCGTTGCCCACAATCCGGCCGTCGTCGGTCTTGTCCACGGGCTTCACCCACGGGAACAGCTGGCGGTAGTGCATGCCCTCAAGGTCGGTGCCCTTGAACTCGGCTATCACCTTGTAGGGCACCACCTTGTCGCCGTGCTTGTAGGCGTCGAGCGCAGCTTCGGCGCCCTCGGCCTTGAAGTAGGCGTTGAGGCGGGCCTTGGCCATCACATATATGGCCTTCTTGCCGTTGTAGGGGTTGTAGCTCTCCACGGCCACGTAGTCATATTTCGGTCCCACGCACAGGGCCGTGTTCGACGGCAGTGTCCATGGCGTGGTGGTCCACGCCAGGAAGTAGACGCCTGCCTCGGCCCACTCCTTGTCGGCCTTGGCCAGGATCTCGGCCATCACCTTGCTGCCGTCGTCGGCTGCGGCAAACTGCGCCGTCACGGTCTGGTCTTTCACGTCTCGGTAGCAGCCGGGCATGTTCAGCTCGTGCGAGCTGAGGCCGGTGCCTGCGGCGGGCGAGTAGGGCTGAATGGTGTAGCCCTTATACAGCAGCCCCTTGTTGTAGAGCTGCTTCAGCAGCCACCACAGGGTCTCTATATAGCTGTTCTTGTAGGTGATGTAGGGGTTCTTCATGTCCACCCAGTAGCCCATCTTGTGGGTCAGGTCTTCCCACTCGCTGGTGTATTTCATCACCTCCTTGCGGCAGGTGGCGTTGTAGTCTTCCACGCTTATGGTGGTGCCTATGTCCACCTTGGTGATGCCAAGCTTCTTCTCCACGCCAAGCTCCACGGGCAGTCCGTGGGTGTCCCAGCCTGCCTTGCGCAGCACCTGGTAGCCCTTCATGGTCTTGTAGCGGCACACGATGTCTTTAATCGAGCGCGCCATCACGTGGTGGATGCCCGGCATGCCGTTGGCCGATGGCGGGCCTTCATAGAAAACGAATGTGGGTGCGCCCTCGCGCACCTTTATGCTCTGTGAGAACACGTCTTCGGCGTCCCACTTCTTCAGCACCTCTTTGTTGATTTCGCTGAGGTTGAATTTGTTGTATTCTTTAAATTTCTTCATTTCCAGTGTCTTCTGTTTTCTTGTTAGTTCGGGCATCAGTGCTTTGTGCCCAGCTTGCCGCCCTTCACGCCGGCGCCCAGCGAGAATATGTTGTGGTCATACGACACCGTCTTGTTGCCCTCCTCGCGCTTGCGCTTCAGTGCCAGCTGCACCAGGCGGTGCATAAGCTCGGTGAATGGGATGCCGCTGGCCTCCCACAGGTAGAACGACAGCGAGCCGGGAATTGTGTTGATCTCGTTCACATAGATGTCGCGCGTCTTGCGGTCGACAATCACGTCGACGCGGGCCACGCCGTGGCACGACAGCACGCGGAACGTCTCGCCGGCCAAGTGCTGTATGCGCTTGGTCTCGTCCTCGGGCAGCTCGGCGGGAATGCGCTTCGACGAAGCCTGCATGCCCTTGGCGCCCTTGTGGCCGCCCATATACTTGTCCTCATAGCTAAGGAAGTCGCCCGTCTTTATGGGCTCCTCGAGCACGCTCATGCGGTAGTCGTCGCAGTCGCCCAGCACCGAGCAGTTGATCTCCTGCAGGTCTTCCACCAGGTCTTCCACTATAATACGGGTCGAGTACACCTCGGCGGCGTCTACCTTTTCCACCAGCTCCTCGCGGTTGGCTGCCTTGCCTATGCCCACGCTCGAGCCCAGGTTGGCGGGCTTAACTATCACGGGGTAGCCTATCTTGTCCTCGATGCGGGCTATCAGCTCGTCGCGCTGCGAAAACCACTGCTTGTCGGTGAACCACACGTAGTCCACCACGGGCACGCCTGCCTCGCGCAGAATCATCTTCATTGTGATCTTGTCCATGCCGTTGGCGCTGGCCAGGGTGTTGCAGCCGGCAAACGGTATGCCTATGGTCTCGAGCACGCCCTCAAATGTGCCGTCCTCGCCGTTGGTGCCGTGCAGCACGGGCAGCACCACGTCGAGGTGCACGAGCACGTCGGTCTTGAACATTGACTTGTGCTCCTTATATAGATTGTAGTCACCGTAGATGGGCTTCATGTACACCTGCTCGCACTGCTTGAGCAGCGCGTCGATGTCGCGGTAGTTGGCCACGTCAAAGAGGGCCTCGCCGGTATACCAAACTCCTTTCTTGGTGATGTAGATTGGCGTAACGTTGTAATTCTCCCTGTCAATCGCATGCATTGCCTGCGATGCCGAAATCACTGAAATTTCGTGCTCGGTGGAACGTCCGCCGAAAAACACGCCGATATTCGTCTTCATCTATCGTCTTACTGTTTTTTTGTTGTGTATGTATTTTTTTTATCTTGTTCTCTGTCTGTCTCGTCGCTTTCCCGCGCAGCGCCGTTGTCACTTAAACGTGTCGGGCAGGTCGTTTTCATACAGCACCGTGTCGCCCGCCGAGGCCAGGCTCAGCATAAGCTGCTGTGCCTCGGCAAAGGTGTCCACTGCGTGCACCTTGCCCTGGTCCATGCCCTTGCGCCCGATGCCGGCCATTATGGCCTCGCGGTTGTAGTGGCCCACCACTATGGCCACGTCGCACGTTTCGGCTATGTGCTCGCCCAGCAGCTCGTTGTAGTGCTGCTGCTCAGTGCCCAGCTCTATCATTCCCGGGGTTATCACTATGCGCTTGCCGCCTGTCATCTGGCTCAGCACGTCAAGTGCCATGCGCGAGCCGGTGGGGTTGGAGTTGTAGGCGTCGTCGATTATGGTGATGCCGCCCGCCGTGCGCTTCATGTTCAGGCGGTGCTCCACCTGCTCAATCTTGCTCACCGCGTAGCGTATCTTCTCGTCGGGCACGCCCAGGTGGCGCGCCATGGCCACGGCGGCAATCAGGTTGCTTATGTTGCACTCGCCCACGAGCTTGGTGGTCAGCTCCAGGTCGCGTCCGCCGCCCACCACGGTGAATGTGGTGCCGTGGCTGCTGTAGCGCACGTTGCGCGCACAGTAGTCCACGCCTTTGCCGCCGCCCACCGAGTATCTTATCACGGGCACGTTGTCCACAGGGCGGTTGGCCACATACTCAAAGTCGTTGTTCACCACCGCAAGGCCGTCGGCGGGCAGCGCGTCGGCCAGTTCAAACTTGGTGCGCTGCACATTCTCTATGGTCTTGAACGACTCCAGATGCTGTGCGCCCACGGCGGTGATGATGCCGTATTTCGGGTGAACAATGTCGCATATCTCCTTGATGTCGCCAATGTTTTTGGCGCCCATCTCGCATATGAAAATCTCGTTGTAGGGCTGCATCAGCTCGCGCACTGTGCGCACCACGCCCATCGGGGTGTTGAAGCTGCCGGGGGTCATCAGCACGGAGAACTGCTCGCTGAGTATGCGGCTCAGATAGTGCTTGGTGCTGGTCTTGCCATAGCTGCCGGTGATGCCTATCACCGTCATGCCTGGCATCTGCGCCAGGCGCCGCTCGGCGTCGCGCACAAAGCCGTTGCTTATGCGCTTCTCCACCGGCTTCATCAGCCAGTTGGCTGCCAGTGTGCATGCCCACGAGAAGGTGAGCATCGCCAGCAGCGCGCCCGTGGCTATGCGGGTGCAGTCGAGGGCGTCGGCTCCGGCAGCTGCGGCGCAGGCGGCCACCGCAAGCATCAGGGCCAGCTCGGTGAAATATAGGCGGCGCACACGCTTGGTGAACACCAGCGGCTTCTTGTATTTGCGCCTGAGCAGCACTGCAGCCTGGGCTATCAGCACCACGGCCAGCACCCCTACCACATAGAACGACTGCAGGGCCATGGTGGTGAGCGAAATCACGAGCACGGCCGCGTCGAGCACGCGCTTGGTCGAGTAGTAGTCGTCGCTTTCTTTCAGCCACGCCGTGTAGCGCTCGTTGCGGTAGCTGTTTTGCTGCAGCATCTGCATGTCCCATTTCAGCATCACGGCCAGTGCGGCCACCGCCGAAACCAGTAAAATCACGTTTGCAATCAATTCTATCGTCATTTTTGTGTATGTGTCTGTTTCGTTTTAAATCCTTGTCAAAATGTCTTAACTGTTCTGGGCCTTGCCAGCCTTGGCGTCGTCGGCCAGGAAGCTGCGCAGCACCGCTGCAAACTGCACGGGGTTGTCGAGAAAGCTGTAGTGCCCGCAGCCGGGGAACGACACGAGCCCCGAGCCCCCGATGAGCCGCTCCATGGTCTTGGCGTCGGCCAGCGGCGTGGCGGTGTCGTTTTCGCCCCAAATCATCAGGGTGGGGCACTTGATGGCCGGCATGCAGTGCTTCAGGTCCTCGTTCACCACGCGGCTCATTATGGCGCGCATCCGCGGCGATGCCTGGGTGTAGTCGCTTGAGCCCACCTTCGAGCGGTAGCGGTTCAGCAACTGCTCGCCGCGCTCGCGGCCCATCACGGCCCACACAAGGTGCTTGTAGGCCTTGTAGGAATACACCTTCCAGTAGTAGCGCAGCGTGCGCCGCGGCTTTATGCCGGCGGCGTCGACCAGTATCAGCTTGCGCGTGTCGTTGCGCGAGGCATACAGTATGCCCACGCGTCCGCCAAACGAGTGCCCTATCAGTATCGGGCTGCTGATGCCCTCGCTCTTAGCCATCTTCTCGATGAGCCGTGTGTAGTCGTCGATGCCCCACACGCTGGGCGGCTCGGTGCTTTCGCCGAATCCCGGGAAGTCCACGTTATACACTGTGAAACCCATTGCCGTCAGCACGCGCTCAATGCTCGCCACCGTGGTGTGGTTGCACCCCCAGCCATGCATTAAAATCACCGGAAGTCCCTCACCCTCAACCGTGTAGGCCAGCTCAACGCCGTCTATGCTTAGTCTCTTTTTCATTATATGCTAAAATAATTTGCAAATATACTGATTTTAAGTGTCATATTAAAGCAGCAAGGCGCCTAAAAGGTTTTATTCAAAAATATTTTATTCGCACGCGTGATAATGTAAAATATTTTTCTAACTTTGTGTATTTAATGGCACACTGCCGCCTGCACGGCAGCAGGGCCGGTTACTTAAGTTCAGCAGTTATAACAGAAATTCAAAGGTATTTGCTATATGATGAAGAAATTCCTGCTTGTGGTGTGCGGCTCGTTTGTTGGAGTCACGCTGGCCCTTATGGTGTTCACCCTCTCGGCTGTGGTGACGAGTTTTGCCATAATCGGCGCCATGGGCGCTGGTGAGGCCCGCACCATCGACGACAACTCAATTTTGCACATCACCCTCAAGGGCGACATCCCCGAGCGCGACGGCATGGCCGACGTCTCGGTGGCCGACGTCGTGCGCGGCGTGCCGTCGCCGCCCAGCCTTGCCACCCTCAAGGCGGCAATAGCCTCGGCTGCCGAGAGCGACAAGGTGGACGGCATCTATATCGACTGCCAAGGCGCCAGCGCCAACCCCGCCACCCTCTATGAACTGCGCAAGTCGCTGGCCGACTTCAAAAAATCGGGCAAGAACAAATTCATATATGCCTATGGCGGGCAGGCCATAACCCAGGCCGACTACTATGTGGCCTCGGTGGCCGACAGCATTTTCCTTAACCCCATCGGTGCGGTCGACGTGCACGGCCTTGCAGCTGTGATCCCGTCCTACAAGGGGCTGCTCGACAAACTGGGCGTGACGATGCAGGTGGTGCGTGTGGGCACGTTTAAGAGTGCCGTCGAGCCATACATCCTCGACAGCATCAGCCCAGCCAACCGCCTCCAGCAGCAGCACTACATGGGCAGCATTTGGGACAGCATGGCATCGCAGATGGCCGAGAGCCGCAAAATTCAGTGCGCCGCCTTCGACCGCCTGGCCGACACCCTGCTGCTGGCCATGCCGGCCGACTCGCTCGTGAGGCTGCACGTGGTCGACGCCCTGTGCTACAAGAGCGAGATGGAGAGCCGCCTGCGCCGCATGACAGATGTCAACGAGGGCGACGACCTGCGCCTGGTTGAGCCCGCCGACATGGCCGAGCGCAGCACTGGCCACAGCGGAAAGCAGGGCGAAATCGCCGTGCTCTATGCCGTGGGCGAAATCGACGGCGCCAACGCCAGCGGCGACGGCATCGACAGCGATGACCTCATCGACCAGATAAAGGAACTGCGCGACGACGACGACGTGAAGGGTCTCGTGCTGCGCGTGAACTCTCCGGGCGGCAGCGCCTATGGCTCCGAGCAGATATGGAAAGCCCTCGACGACTTCAAGCGCAGCGGCAAGCCGCTGGCCGTGTCGATGGGCGACCTCGCAGCCTCGGGCGGATACTACATTTCGTGCGGCGCCGACCGCATCTTTGCCGAGCCCGTAACCATCACGGGCAGCATTGGCATCTTTGGCATGGTGCCCAACTTGGGCGGCCTGCTCACCGACAAGCTGGGCGTGCGCTTCAGCGTGGTCAAGACCAACAAGAATTCCGACTTTGGCAACTTCA
>CALBLR010000151.1 GCA_937896015.1 uncultured Prevotellaceae bacterium
ACAAAGGCAACCTCAAGGCCGACAACTGCACATTCAGATACTACAACGGCAAGCAGGTGAGCGCGGCTGCCCTCAACTTCAGCCGCTCGTCGGTGGGCAATGTGGTGAAGAACTGCAGCTTCATCGAGAGCACTACCGGTGCATTAGGCAACGGTGCCAACGTGCCTATTGGCATAGTGGTTAAGGACAACTATTTTTATCACAACAACACTGGCAACAGCAACCGCCCCCAAATCAACCTCACTTGCGGCGGCTCGGATGCAACGTATGACGTGGAGATTACCGGCAACAAGGTGATTGGCGGCCAGTATACCAAGGTGGGCGGCATTGGCGTGAGCAACATGCTCAACCTGGCGCACAACTGCAAGGTGCTTATCAAGGACAACGATGTGGAGGACAACCGCTATGGCGTTACGGTGATTGGCTCGGTGGATGTGGCTATCGAGGACAACAAGCTGATCAACAACAAGTATGAGACAAACGCCAACAATGGCGGCAGCGGCATCAGCATCTATAGCAATGCAGCTGCTACATATGTCAAGGGCAACGTTATCGACGGCAACCTGTGGGGCGTGACTCTGATTGGCTCCAGCAAGAACATGAATTTTGGCAAGGTGGAAGACAAGGATGCAGCCGACTACAATCCCGGCGGCAACGTGTTCCGAAACAACGGCAACGGTGGTGTGCTGTATGACTTGTATAACAACACCGCCGAGACTGTGTATGCCCAGGGCAATGTGTGGAACGTGGCTACTCAGGACAGCGTAAGCATCGAAAAGGTGGTGTTTCACAAGGCCGACAATGCCAGCCTTGGCCAGGTTATATTCATGCCGGCAGGCAACGCTACTGGCGTTGAGGCCGTGAATGTGAAGGCAAAGGCAGTTTACAGCCCCGCCATTCAGGCAGTGGTGCTGCCTGAGGCACAGCAGGTGGCCGTCTACACAATGGCAGGCAGCCTTGTGGCAGCCTCGCAGGGCAAGGTGAGCGCACTCAGCGTCGAGGGCCTCGCTCCTGGCGTGTATGTGGCCCGCACAGCCACCCAGTCGCTCAAGTTTATAAAGAAATAAGCGGCACGCAACTCTTAGCATAACAAAACTAATCCGCCCGGTTCCTTGATTGGAACCGGGCGGATTGTTTTATTGCGCTAACCTGTGTTTTTAGTAGTGGAAACTGCTGCCGCCCAAAAACTCACGCAGCAGGCTGGTGCTGGGCACGTCGCGCTCGGCCAGCGGCTCGAAGTAGCTCATGAACTGCAACAGGCGGTGGGCCTCTGAAAACTCGGGGCAGTTGTTGGGCACCTGCCGCAGTATGGGCTCAACGTAGCTCTTCATCACCGCCAACTCAAACAGCAGCGATGAGTTGAACGTGGCGTCGGCATTCTCCTGATAGGGGAAAATCCACTTCTCCTCGCCACGGCGCACGCTGCCCCAGCGGGCAATGGTGTCGCGCGCGCTCACGGCTCGGTATTTGTAGTCGCGCACTATGCGGCGCAGCAGGCGGTTATCGGAGGTTGGAATCCAGTTGTGGTCGTCGATGTTGAGCGTGGTGAGTGCCGACACAAACAGGCGGTACTTCATCTCGTCGGGTATGTGGGCCGTAAGTTCTGGGTTCAGGCCGTGAATGCCCTCCATTAGCAGAATGTTGTTTTTTTCAAGTTTCAGCGTGTTGCCTCGGTATTCGCGCATTCCCGTCTCAAAATTGTAGGTGGGCATCTTCACTTCTTTGCCGGCAATCAGGTCGGTTATGTCGGCATTGAACTGGTCGAGGTCGAGCGCATGCAGAGCCTCGTAGTCGTAGTCGCCGTTCTCGTCGCGCGGTGTGTGGGCGCGGTCCACGAAATAGTTGTCGAGCGAAATCACCTTGGGCACTATGTAGTTGGTGATGAGCTGTATGGCCAGCCGCTTCGACGATGTGGTCTTGCCCGACGACGACGGGCCGGCTATGAGCACCACGCGTGCGCCGCCCTGGCGGTAACGCAAGGCTATGTCGTCGGCTATTTTGGCAAACATCTTGTTGTGCAGCGCTTCGGCCACATTTATCAGGTCGGAGGCACGGTGGTCGGCAATGGCGCGGTTAAGTTCGCCCACATCGGCCACGCCTATCACGCAGTTGAAGTTCACATAGTCGGTGAAGGCCTGAAACATTTTTTCCTGCTTCACCGGTTTGGCTGGCTTGCTCGCGTCGTCGCGGTCGGGGCCAAGCAGCAGCATGCCGTCTTTGTAGGGCACGAGGTCGAACACCTTGATGAATCCCGTGGACGGGGCCAGCGGGCCATAGTAGCTGTCGATCACTTTGTCGAGTTTGTAGTAGGTGGTGTAGATGTCGTGCTTGCTTTCAAGCAGGCGCACCTTGTCGGGCATCGACTGCTTGCGGAACATCTCCATCACATCATCGGTGAGCCTTTCGCGCCTCACCCACTTGATGTCGGCTTCGGCTATCTGCCGCATGCGCTCCTTGATGGCGTTCACCACATCGGCGCTCACAGGGCCTGCCTCGTGCTTGAATATGCAGTAGTAGCCGTTGCTTATGCTGTGGTCAATCAGCAGCCGCTTGCCCGGATACAGGTCGGTGATGGCCTTGTATAGCATCATGCACAGCGAGCGTATGTACACCCGGCGTCCTGTGTCGGTGGCGGCATCGAGATATTCCACCAGTTTAGGGCGGTAGATGGCAAAGTGCATGTCTTGCGTCACGTTGTTCACGCGGGCGCAGTTGGGCCTAAAGTTGAGCCGGCCGCTCAGGGTGTCGTATACGTCTTGCAGCGTGTCGCCGCCGTCAACGTCGATATACTCGTTGGTGTTCTTGCAGAAAATCTGTATGCTGTTGTCGTTGTCTTTCATTGTGTTGCCGTAAATTTTAGAATGTGCGCTAAAATACGCAAAAAAGCGCAATGCCGCGTAATAAGGCGATTAAATTTAAGCACAATTGTAGCCTCAAGGCCACGTTTGGGGCGAAAATGACCACTTCTAACTCCAAAAAACGCTATATTTGCAATGTAGTAATTTATTTTTGCGAACCAATCACTGCATTATTCTTTCACGCGTTATGAAAAATTCCAGCCGTCCTCCTGTGCGCTACCGCCTGCTGGTGGGCGCCACCATAGTTCCGCTGCTGCTTTGGCCGTGGCTGCTGTCGGTGCTGCCCGTGGCCGACGGCGACGACACAATGCGCCTGTTGCTGCTGTGCCTGCCGGCCTACGTGCTGCTCAGCTGCTATGTGGCCTACCGCACCAGGCGCGAGCGTCCCGAGGTGTCGTGGGTGCTACTGGCACTGTGCTGGGTGTCCTATGCGATGCTGGCCATGCTGGCCGCTGTGGCGTTGAGGGCGTGAAGCGCGCAGTGCTGCAAGGTTTCGGCAAGTAACTTTTTAATGTATAGCTATTATGGCACCTGTCACCACACCACACATAACCATGCTCGGCACTGGCAACGCCATGTGCACGCGCTGCTACAACACTTGCTTCTGGCTGCGGTCGCCGCAAGGCGCCGTGATGGTGGACGCCGGCGGCGGCAACGGCATCTTCCGCCAGCTGCACCGCGCCGGCATTGCGTTTGATGAAATCCACCACCTGATAGTGACCCACGCCCACACCGACCACATTCTGGGCGTGATATGGATGATACGCAAAATATCGCCAATGATAAACCATGGCCGCTATCAGCCGCCGTTCACCATCTACTGCCACAACGAGGTGGCCCATGCGCTGCGCACCATTTGCCGCCTGCTGATTCCAGCCAAAATATGCCGTGCCTTCGACGACGGCTCAATAGTGATACGCGAGGTGACCGACGGCGAAAGCCTCAGAATCGACGACATGGATGTCACCTTTTTCGATATCGGCTCCACCAAGACCAAGCAGTTCGGCTTTTCGGCCTTGCTGCCCGACGGCCGCCGTGTGACCTGCCTTGGCGACGAACCGTATAATGAGCGTGCCGAGCAGTGGACGCGCGGCTGCGACTGGCTGCTGTGCGAGGCCTTCTGCCTATATAAAGACCGCGAGCAGTTCCGCCCCTATGAGAAGCACCACAGCACCGCGCTCGACGCCGGCCGGCTGGCTCAGGAACTTGGGGTGAAAAACCTGCTGCTCTATCACACTGAGGACACCCATCTGGCCACACGTCGCGAGAACTACACCGCCGAGGCTAAGCGCAACTTCGCCGGCCGCGTGGTGGTGCCCGACGACATTGAGACAGTGAACTTGTGACGCACTAAGCCGAAAGCGCTGAAAAATAATTAAGCCACTGCGTGCAATGTTGCGCACGGCTGGTTGTTTACAATGTGCATAGAAAAATAAATGGGCGCGCCACGCAACACATCATGCGACGATGAGCAGGCACTTGCGCAAAGCATAGCGCAAGGCAACGCAGGGGCCATGAGGCTTCTGTATGACCGCTATATGCCTTTGCTTGCCTCGGTGTGCACGCGCTATATTGCCGACGACAGCGATGCCAAAGATGTGCTGCAAGACAGCTTTGTGTCGATATTCACATCCATCGGCGGCTTCACTTACAAGGGCGAGGGCTCGCTGCGCGCGTGGATGACGCGCATAGTTGTCAACAAGGCCATCAACAGCCTTAAAAAGAGCATGCGCCTCAGCCAAATCGAGACCCCAGGCCGTGTGCCCGATGTGCCCGACGACGACGGCGGTGATGTGGAGGCCGGCCGTGTGCCCATCGATGTGATCCACGGCTTCATAAGGCAGCTGCCCGATGGCTACCGCACGGTGTTTAACATGAGCGTGATTGAGCACCGCAGCCACAGCGAGATAGCAGCCACACTGGGCATAAAAAAGGAAACATCGGCCTCGCAACTGCATCGGGCAAAAGCCGTGCTGGCGCGGCAAATAAGAGACTACGTGAACACGCACGACTGTTGAAAATCAATGTGAAATGAAGAATAAGCGGATTATGGACAACGACTGGACCAAAGACTTAAGCAAGCGACTTGAGGAGCACAGGCTCGACGGGTTTGCCGCCGGCATGTGGCCCGACATCGAGAAAGCTGTGCTTGCGCAGCAGGCCGCCAAAAAGCGTAGGGCGCGGCTTGTGTGGTTTAGGCGCACGGCAGTTGCCGCTGCGGCGGCTGCTGCAGTTGCCGCTGTGGTGTGGCTCTCCAACGGCACCGGCGATGTGGCCCGCCAAGTCCGGTCGGCAGTGTCAAGGCAGCCGGTGGCCTCAGCCGGCACCGCTCAGCCGGTGGCGAATGGCGTTGGCACAGCCGCTATGCCGGCAGCCACATATGCCCATCGTCCAGCCGTGCCGCAGCAGCCGGCTGACAAAAAGGCCGAATCGCAATCGCAGCCAATTTTGGCGGCATCGGCAGCCGTCCCGTCTGAGGCAGCCACGGTGCCCGACACAGTTTTGGCCGCTGGCCGTCAACCTGCTTCAAAACCCGCTAAAAAGAAGGCCGAAAGCAGCAACGCCCGCGCAAACGGCGCATACTATGCGGCCAGCGAGCCAGCGCTCTCAAAACCGCGGCACAGCGAAAACAGGTGGAGCGTGGGCCTTTATGCCTTCAATTCGCCTTCGAAAATCAGTTTAGGCGACGGTGATGGAGGAGGCGTAATGGCCAGCGGCAAGCTGCAAGACGCCCTGTATGGCGACGCCAATGCCGTGGCGCCGTCGATAGGCGTGGCCGATGTGGAGATGCACCACAAGCAGCCAGTGAGCTTCGGCGCCACCGTCCGCTACAAGATGAACCGCTGGCTAAGCGTGGAGGCCGGACTTGCCTACACCTATCTCAGTGCCGACTATGCCGACGAATACATGAGCTGCGAGCAGCGGCTGCACTACTTGGGCGTGCCAGTGAAGCTCAACTGCAACCTATACAGCGGCCACCGTGTCGACGTGTATGTGACGGCAGGAACAATGGCCGAAAAACTGGTGAGCGGCCGCCGCAAGACGGTGTATCCGGCCGCGCCAAGCCACAACGTGGCCACCGATGTGCGCGAAGGAGGGTTGCAATGGTCGGTGAAGGGTGCCTTGGGACTGGCCTTCAACGCCACGCCGTCGATGGCAGTGTATGTGGAGCCTGGCGTGGGCCACTACATCGACAACGGCACCCGCGTGCAAAACTTCTATAAGTCGTCGCCCACTTGCTTCAACCTGCTCGTGGGCATCCGTTTCACTCCCACACATTAGGATTGCTGTACAAAAATGAGCAATATAAAAAATGAGGGCTTTCCTGATGGGGAAAGCCCTCACTGTGCCGCCGCACCCGCTTGTTGCACATTCACATGCTCACAGCCAATGAGGCAGCGTAGGGAAATTTAGACTAAATGATTTTGTGGTAGTGCGGCGTAATCAACCTGCCGCCGCACTACTTTGAAAGAGCTTGTAGCGCTATTTCGGTGGCAAAGTTAATAAAACTTTTAATTGGTTGGCTAACAATTTTATATGTTACTAAACATGTTTACGCGCCTGGCCGCCACGCCGCCACTACTAATTCGGGTAAGCACAGTTCAGAATCTGCCTATAGGCACCACATTTATGTCGTATCCGTTTTTGTGTATGGTGTCTTTTTGATTCATAGTAACAATGGTGAGGTTGCTGCAATTGAGCTCGTCTGCGCACTCCGTAAGACTGTCGGCCTCCCTTTTCATAGTGCGTTCCGACGATAAGTCGTAGCACACTTGTATCAGTTGGCACACACGTGCGCCCTGGCGTGTCACGAAGTCTGTCTCCTTGTTGTTTCTCGAACGGTAGTAGAACAATGATTTCTCGGTGTCGAATCCGCGGCGCACGAGTTCTATGAACACTTGGTTTTCCAGCAGGCGTCCCAAATTTTCACTCAGGTTGAAGGCTTTTGCTTCAACAAAACCATTATCTACCACATACACCTTTTGTGGGGCTTTCTTCATCACCTTCATCTTGTTGTTATAGCGGTTGAGGTAGTAAAACAAGTATGGCTCACGCAAATAGCCCATGAATTTTTTTGTGGTTGCCACACTCGAAAATCCGAGTTCACGTGCCAGTTCGTTGGCACTAAAAGCATTGCAGAAGTTTGACAGCATGTACATAGCCAGATTGTTGAGGTCGTCCACATTGCGAACATTGTGCCGCTTGGTAATGTCTTTCCACACAATGGCGTCGAACAATGAAGAAAGGTAGCTTTGTGCTACACTCTTTGCCATGACGCATTCAGGATATCCGCCAATATGCAGATATTCGAATATGAGCGATTGTGCCACGGCCTCATCTTCGGGTGCAATGTGGCTCAGGCTTTTATGATTCCATGCGAAAAACTCACCGAGGCTGAACGGAAGCATTTCTATTTGAATGTATCGGCCTGTGAGCAAAGAAGCCATTTCGCTGCTCAGCAGTTTGGCATTGCTGCCTGTGACCACCATGTTAACCCCAAGCCGGTACAGTTTCGATACCCATATGTCCCAGTTTTTGAGGTTTTGAACCTCGTCAAGCAGCAAGTAGTCGAAGCCGGGATATACCTGTCTGAGCGATTCCCACACCAAATCGTCATCCCAGTTTGCCAATAGCTTGCCGTCATCGAAGTTGAGGTAGGCAAAGTTTTTGTTCTTTAGTATCATCAGTGCCTCGGTTGACTTTCCTGTGCGCCGTGGGCCGGTTATTAGCTTTATTTGCTTGCTTTGCAGCAGGTCGGCCACGTTATATTTGGTGTGGCGCGGCAAATATGGGCGCGACAAGAGCAAATCACGCTCCTTTTTTTGGTTGCTTATTATCGTTATCATGTATGGTGGATACTTACGGTTGTTTTCTGCTAAAATAGTGCAAATCGAGCGCATAGTGCCGAAACGAGCTTGCTCGATTTCAGCCTTTGTCGAGATGCCGCCTATTTTCTGCAAAAATAGCTAAAATGTGCAGAATATGATGCCGTATTGAATAAAAAGTGCTGATTTTATTCAATACGAATGATTAATTGAATAAAATCGGTGCTTCATGGTATAGTTGGGTGGGGCTATTGTTACCGTATTGTGATGCAAATTCACACAGTTGTTATAGCCGTGTGAGGCTGAGTGGCTAACTTTGCCGTCGAATTAGGGATATGCTTAACTTAAAGTTGAGTTTTTAAGAAATAAGCAAGCATTAGAAACAACGATTTTAGAGATACCATTAATTTTGGTTATGGTAAGAGCGTGATGCGTTTTTGTGAAAAAGCGTGCGCGCTGTTTTTTTGTGTGCAAAAAGCGTTTTCTCAGTCGAACAGCGACGGCTGCTTGAGCAGCCTGAACGACATGCGGTGGTAGGGCGATGTGCCGAATTCGGCAATGGCAGCGCGGTGGTCGCGCGTGGGGTAGCCCTTGTTTTTGTCCCAGCCATATTGCGGATATTCGCCGGCAATGCGGCGCATATACTCGTCGCGGTGGGTCTTGGCCAGAATCGATGCGGCGGCGATGCACATCATTTTGGAGTCGCCTTTCACAATGGTGGTGTGCGGAATGCCGGGGTAGGGCTTGAAGCGGTTGCCGTCGATGAGCAGCGCCTCGGGGCGCACCTTTAGCTGGCTTATGGCGCGGTGCATGGCCAGAATGGAGGCGTTGAGGATGTTGATGCGGTCGATTTCGGCAGGGTCGATCATAGCCACGGCCCAAGCCACGGCCTCGCGCTCAATGACGGGGCGCAGCGCGTCGCGCTGGTGCTCGGTGAGCTGCTTGCTGTCGTTAATCAGGTCGTTGCTGAAGTGCGGCGGCAGAATCACAGCGGCAGCGGTCACGGGTCCGGCCAGGCATCCGCGGCCGGCTTCGTCGCAGCCAGCCTCAATGCGTCCGTCGATAAGGAATTGCTGTAGCATAATGGTCACCTCACTTTTTGCGCTCTATAATGTAGCGGAATATCAGCTTGAAGGCGTCGATGGTTTCGCACGGCTCATAGCTGTTGAGCACCTTGTCGGCCTCAAGGCGCAGGCGCTCCATGGTGCTGTAGGCATATTCGATGCCGCCGTTTTGCTTGGCAAACTCGATGAGGCGGTCGATTTCGGCGGTGCTGAGCTCGCTTTTGTGGGCCAGGGCCAGCATGTCGTCGTGCTCTGGCAAGCCGGTTTGCGACAGGGCGTAGATGAGCGGCAGCGTCACTTTGCCCTCGCGCAGGTCATTGCCGGTGGGTTTGCCTATCACGGGGTCGTTGAAGTAGTCAAACGTGTCGTCCTTGATTTGGAAGCACATGCCCAGCAGCTGGGCATAGCGCTTTAGCGGCTCAATCTGAGCCTGTGCTGCACCTGCTGCCAGGCCGCCCACCGCCACGCAGCTTGTGAACAGCGATGCCGTCTTGTGGCTGATGATGTCGAAGTAGTGTGCTTCGGTGATGCTGTGGTTGCGCGCGTTGTCAAACTGGTCGATTTCTCCAAGAGCGAGGTCGGCGCCGAGGCGTGCCATGGTGTTGAGAATTTCCACGCTGCTGGTGTGTGTGGCGCAGGCCAGCGCCCCGCTCACAAAGAAGTCGCCCACCAGCACTGCTATGTGGTTGTCCCAAGTGCTGTTGATGGTGTCGATGCCGCGCCGCTCCTTGCTGCGGTCAATCACGTCGTCGTGAATTAGCGACGCGTTGTGCAGCATCTCGATGGCTGCGCCTGCATGCAGCACGCTGCTGTTGACGCCGCCAAACAGCTGCCCGCTGAGCAGCACCAGTATGGGGCGCAGCTGTTTGCCCTTCACCTTCAGATAGTTGCTCACTATCTGATTCATGAGCGGGCTGGAGCTGTGCAGCGTTTTTTCGATAATGGCGTTGAGCGTGGCCAAGTCGGGACCTATGGAGTGTTGTATGTCTTCGAGTTTGATCATGAGCCTATAATGAAGTGCAAAATTAGCAATAAATATTCGCTAAAGCCGAAATTTAGCTCCAAATATTTCCAAATGCGAGTTAAAAGCCCTAATTTTATCTGATAATAACCACGCAGGTGCAGCAAGCTGCATTTGCCGCTATAATTACACTCAGTGATGAACAACAACAGACTGTTTTTGCTCGACGCCTATGCGCTCATATTCCGCGCCTACTATGCCCTGATGCGCAATCCGCGCTTTGCGGCAGGCGGGCTCAACACCTCGGCCATATTCGGCTTTGTCAACACCCTGCAAGATTTGCTCAAGCGCGAGTCGCCATCCCATATTGCCGTGTGCTTCGACCCGCCTGGCGGCACATTCCGCCACGAGGCATATGAGGAATACAAGGCCCAGCGCGAGGCCACGCCCGAAGGCATAAAGCAGGCTGTTCCCTACATTAAGCGCATAGTCGAGGCCTACCGCATACCCATCTACGAGGTGGCCGGCTACGAGGCCGACGATGTGATAGGCACCCTGGCCCACAAGGGCGCGGCTGCAGGCTTCGAGACCTATATGGTGACGGGCGACAAGGACTTCGGGCAGCTGGTGGCGCCAGGCGTGAAAATCTACAATCCCGCAAAGGGCATCATCGAGGGCGTGGACGAGATAAAGGCCAAGTATGGCATCGACAGTCCGCTTCAGGTGATCGACCTGCTCGGGCTCATGGGCGATGCGGCCGACAACATTCCCGGCTGCCCGGGCGTGGGGCCTAAGACGGCCGAAAAGCTGATACACCAGTTCGGGTCGATTGAAAATCTGCTCGACCACACGGCCGAGGTGAAGGGCACATTGCAAAAGAAGATTGCCGACAATGCCGAGCAAATCAGGTTCTCGAAGTTTCTTGCCACCATCAAGACCGATGTGCCTGTGGAGTTTGACGAGCAAAGGCTGCGCCGCGTGCCCGTGGACTACACCAAGCTGCGAAGCCTTTTCAACGAACTTGAGTTCCGCTCGCTGGCCAGGCGCATCATCGACCAGGGCGAGGCCAACGTGGGCATTGAGGGCTGCGCTCCGCCGGCCCAGCCAGCCAAGGTGGCAGTGGCACAGCAGCAGTCGCTGTTCGACGCAGCCGAGGTGCAGCCCGCCGCCGACGGTGCTGCTCCCGCCGTGCGCCGCACCCTGGCCCAGATGCCGCACGACTACCGTTTTGTGGCCGACACCAGCGAGGCCGTGGGCATAGTGGAGCGCCTTGCCCGGCAGCCGCGCGTGGCAGTGCACATTGTGGCCGCCGGCGACGAGGCCATGCGGGCCACAATGCTTGGCGTGGCAGTGTGTGCCGAAGGCGGTGAGGCCTACTATATGCCGCTCGACGGGTTTGGGCTTATGCTCGGAGCGGTGGCGCCGCTGTTTACCGGCAAAGCGTGCATTGTGAGCGCTGATGTGAAGCGCGACATGGTGATGCTGGGAGCGCAAGGCGTGCCGTTTACCTCACCCTACTACGACACCGGTGTGGCCCACTACCTGCTGCAGCCCGAGCGCAGCCACGACACCCGCAGCGTGGCCGCCGACGAGCTTCACCACGACGCCATTGCTCCCGAGGCCATTCTCGGCCCCAAAGGCCGCGGGCAGTTGAAGCTGGGACAGGTGGCCCCTGAGCGCATGACCGACCCTGCATGCGAACTGGCGCAGCTTGCACTTGAGCTGCCGCCGGTGCTCGACAGCCAAATCAAGGCCAACGGCATGGAGCATTTGCTGGCCGACATCGAAATGCCGCTTGTGGCCGTGCTGGCGCGGATGGAGCTGGCCGGTGCGCGCATCGACGTGAAGGCGCTCAGCGACTATTCGGTGCGGCTCACGGCGCGCATGCGGCAGCTTGAGGCCGAGTGCTGCCAGCTGGCCGGGATGCAGTTCAACACCGCCTCGCCGGCGCAGGTGGGCGAGGTGCTGTTCGACCGGTTGAAACTCGATGAGAAAGCCAAGAAGACCAAGAGTGGAAAGTATTCCACCACCGAGGAGGTCCTGCTCAAGTTGCAGGACCGCCACCCGCTGGTGGGCAAAATTCTTGAGCTGCGCGGCATACGCAAGCTGCTGTCGACCTACGTCAACGCACTGCCGCAGCTCATCAATCCGCGCACGTGCCGCATCCACACCACATTCAACCAGACGGTGACGGCCACGGGACGCCTGTCGTCGGCCAACCCCAACCTGCAAAACATACCCGTGCGCACCGACGAGGGCCGCGAGATACGCAAGGCATTCATTCCCAGCGACGGCAACGTGTTTTTCTCGGCCGACTATTCGCAAATAGAGCTTCGTCTGGTGGCCGACCTCAGCGGCGACACCACTATGCTCGACGCATTCAGCCACGGCCACGACATCCACGCCATCACAGCGGCAAAAATCTATCATGAGACCCTCGACAGCGTCACTCCCGACCAGCGCCGCAAAGCCAAGACGGCCAACTTCGGCATTCTGTATGGCATTTCGGCGTTCGGCCTCTCGGAGCGGCTGTCGATTCCGCGCTCGGAGGCTAAGATGCTCATCGACGGCTACTTCACCACATTTCCGCAGGTGCGCCAGTACATCGACCGCAGCATTGCCGCAGCCAAGGAAAAGGGCTATGTGACCACACTGTATGGCCGCCGCCGCATGCTGCCCGACATCAACTCGCGCAACGCGGTGGTGCGCAGCTTCAGCGAGCGCAACGCCATCAATGCCCCCATTCAGGGCACCGCGGCCGACATCATCAAGATTGCCATGATAGCCATCGACCGCCGCTTTGCAGCCGAGGGCATAAAGTCGAAGATGATATTGCAGGTGCACGATGAGTTGAACTTCGATGTGCTTCCAAATGAACTCGACCAGGTGCGGCAGATAGTGGTGAGGGAGATGGAAAACGCCTATCACGGCCGCGTGCGCCTCACGGCCAGTCACGGCGAGGGTGCCAACTGGCTCGATGCACATTAATCGTACGGGCGGCAACCAATTTTTTTTGAAAAAAGCTGATTTTGCGTGAGTGATTCACGCCTGTGTGGGGTGTTGTATATAGAGACACATGTTTTTTGGAATGAACTACGACGACTATATAGAGCATCTCTTTAAACTGCATTACGCCCGCTTGGTGGCCATTGCGCAAAGCATGCTGCGCGATGCCGACGAGAGCCGCGATGTGGTGAGTGATGTGTTTGCCCTGATGTGGGAGCGCAAGCTGCGCTTGCAGCCCGATGCCGAATGGCAGTATCTGGCGGTGAGCGTGCGCAACCGCTGCCTCAAGAGCCTGGCCCACGGCAAGGCGGCGCAGCGCGCGCAGTTGCTCTACCCCATAGAATTGTCGATCTACGACGACTCTGGCGAACTGCGCCGGAGCCGGCTTGAGGTACTGCCCCAAGCCATTGCATCGAGTCTCGATGAGCAGCAGCGGCAGGCCCTGGAACTGTGCTTTGGCCAGGGAATGACGCAAAGCCAGGCTGCGAGCCGCATGGGCATAAGCCTCGCCACGGTGGGGAGGCGAATAGTGAGTGCAGTGAGAACATTAAAAGAAACCCTTAAAAAATCAGCAGAATGAATGCGAATAACCTAAACCAAACCAAAGATGAGCTGGTGGCGCGCCTCATCGACCATCCCGAATCGTTCACCGAGAGTGAGGTGAGCCAAATACTTGCCGATGAGGAGTGCCGGAAACTTTATGACGCGGCGCTTGAACTGAAGTGCATGATGCGCGAGCGGCAAGTGACAGAAGACGAGACGGCTGAGGCTTGGCGGCAGCTTAGACTGCGTCACAGCACGCACCGCACATGGTGGCGCATGGCTGCCGCTGTGGCGGCGGTGGTGGTGCTGAGCGGCATTGCATATGCCACCATCAGCAGCCTGGGTTTCACGTCGGGCCATTCCGGAGGCCAGAGAGCCGAGGTGGCGCAGACAGAGCCCACGACTACGCCAGAGTCCGGCCGGCCAGCCGCCTTGACTGCGGATGTGGCCGACAGCGCATGCGCCGCCGCCCGGCAGACGCCCGACACGGTCACTTTTACCAATGCTCCGCTAAGTTCAATTGTTGAGCAGGTGGCCGCACGCCATGGGATGAAAGCCGATGTGCGTAACGCTTCGGCAGCCTCGGTGCGCATATATTATGTATGGGCCGTGGCCGACAACCTTGAAAAGGTGGTGGGCGACCTCAACACGTTTGAGCACGTGAAGATTACTATTACTGACGACGAACTGATTATCGACTAATCGCTTATGAGAACCATAACAATATTGGCGGCCATGTTGCTTACCTTGGCTGCCAGCGCCCAGCAGCGCGTGAGCAAATACTTCAGCAACGAGTCGCTGGCCAAGGCCCTCGTTGAACTCGACGGTCTGTCGAAGGGGCAGCATATAAGTTTTGTGTATAATGAACTGGAAGACTTTGTGGTGACCACCAGTGTGGAAAACAAGACCCTGCTCGATGCCGTGAAGCAGGTGGTGGGGTTTTACCCGATGGAAATCACCGTGAAAGACGGCAACATATTTGTGGAGTGCGTGCAGAAGGCCAAGGCCAAGATGCGCGGACGCGTGGTGGACGAGAATGGGCAGTCGCTGTCGTTTGCCAACGTGAGTCTGCTCAACCCCGCCGACTCGGCGGTGCTCAACCACGGCGTGGCCAACGAGAACGGCCAGTTTGTGGTGCCGTGCAACGCTCCGCGCGCCATAGTGAAAATCACGTTTGTTGGCTACAAGACGCTGCTGCGCACCTGCCACACGGGCGACTTGGGCACTGTGCGCATGCGCCCCGACAAAAAGGTGCTCAAAACCTCGGTGGTGGAGGGCTCGCGGCTGGTGCAGAAGCCCGACGGTTACACCATCACGCCCGACGCCGCGCTGCTAAAGCGCTCGCTGAACGCGATAGAGGTGCTCAACGGTCTGCGCCTGCCCGGCCTCGACGTGGACATGGTCACCAAAAAGGCCACCATCAACGACGGCAGCATAGTGTATAAAATTAACGGAGTGCCCAAAAACCAGAACGACGTGCTCAACATCGATCCCAGCCGCATTGCCCGCATCGACTACAGCGACAACCCCTCGGTGCGCTATGTGACGGGCGGCGTGGGCGGCGTTGTGAACATCATACTGAAGGAGCGCGTGAGCGGCGGCTCGGTGCGCGACAACGGCTCTAAAGCAGTGACCACGGGCATGTTCGACAACAACCTGTCGGCCTCATACAACTACAAGAAGTCGGAATTCGGCGTGGGCTGGTATGCATCCAACCGCAACTATCACCGCGAGTTTCACAACGGCATGGAGCGCTACACAGGCGGCGGCGACACCATAGTGCGCAACAGCGTCAGCGATGCCGCCAAGTTCCACTACTGGCTGAACAACCTGAATGCAAGCTATGTGTGGCTGCGCGACGAGCACACCATGTTCAGCGCCCGCTACTCGATGAGCACTCAGATTTCGCCGCGCACCTATCCCAACAACTATGTGGAGACGGTGAACTCCACCATCACCGACAGCTTCGCCTCGCGCTACCATGCACTTAACAAGAACTACGGCCACAGCATCGACGCGTTTTTCCGCCGCGACTTCAACGACAACAACTCGCTTGAGGTGAATGTGGTGGGCGCATACTCGCGGTTCAACAACCGTCGCGACCAGACCTACACCTACACCGACGGACACCAGCAGATTAACAGCAGCGGTGTGGACAACAACCGCCGCGCCATCACGGCCGAAGCCGTGTTTGAGCACCGCATGAAGTGGGCAGTGTGGCGCCTGGGCATGAACAACCAGTATTCCAACAACCACAACAACTATCTTGACGGTTCGCGTTCGCGCCTGGCCGACAACACCAACTACAGCTACACCGAGCTTTCCGGCCGCTTCAACAGCGACTATGGCTACAGCATTGGCACCGGCCTGAAGGTGTTTTCAGTTGACAACAACGCGCTGAGCCACACTTGGGTGACCAACAACACCGTGCTGCGCCTGTTTGGCAAAACGCCCGTCAAGGGGCTCACCTTCGATGCAATTGGCCTGATAATGCCCAACCTGCCAAACATAGGCAGCATGGACAGCATCATACAGCGCGTGGACAGCTATGTGGTGATGGCGGGTAACCCCGGTCTGCGCCCCGCTCATGAATATTATGGCCGCGTGCTGCTGCGCTACGGCTACCGCCACTTGAGCATAAGCACCCAATGGGCCTATGAGTACACCAAAAATCCCATTTATAGCAGCGTGTACAGCTATGACGACGGCCTGCGATCGTTTGTGAAGCGCGCCGTCAACGGCAAGTATTACCGCCGCCTTGAAAACCAAAACCGCATCGGCCTCTACGGGCTGCTTGGCCACATCGACATGTCGGCCAGAATGATGTGGAAGCGCTACGACTGCATGGTCACCGACTATGGCAACAAGCTTAGCACAGTCTCATTCTCGGTCGACGCGTCGGCCTACTGGGGCAAGTGGAGCCTGTGGTTCCAGTACAGGACCCGCGAGAAAGGGCTTGCCAATGGGCAGACCGTGGCTGTGACAGGCGGGCGCACCGACATGCAGCTGTCGTTCCGCCTCAACAGCAACTGGCAGTTCTATGCCTCCAGCTACTGGCTGATGGGACGCGGCGACTATTACGAGCATACAACCAACTCACCCACGTATTCATGCCACAGCACGCAAGTGATTCGCGACAATGCCACCACTGTGGTAGTGGGATTTGTATACAATCTTAATTTCGGACGAAAATTCAAGCAAGCAAAGCGCAGCCTGAACAATCAGGACGGTGGCAGCAGTGGTAGTGCAATATCGCTGTAGCGCTTAAACACGATAACCAACTTTACAGAGACAATGGCTTTATGCAGGCGCGCTGACCGCTGACGGTGTGGCGCGCCTGCTTATTTTGTGTGCAAAAATAGGCTGCACCTCGGCATAACATGCAAGCAAGCTTGATGTTCTGCGCTCGGTTTGCACTATCTTTGCACACGTTATGAATGTTATGAGATTGATATTGGACTTTTGCAAGCGGTTCACACTGCCGGTGGCCATGGCCACTGGCGCTGCGGCCTACTTCACATTTGCGTCGGTTCCCAGCCTTGGCGGCTGCGGAGAGGTGATGGGTGGCGCGCTTGAGGCGCTGCTGCCGTGGCTGCTGTTTATGGTGCTGTTCTTCACGTTTTGCCGTGTCGACTTCAGGCGGCTCCGCCCCGAGCGGTGGCACTTTTGCCTGCTTGCCGTGCAGGTGGTGATGGCCGCGGCCATTGTGCTGCCGGCGGCATGGCTTGGCATAGGGGGCAAGGGGCTTGTGCTCATGGAGTGTATGCTCACCTGCGTGATTGGGCCGTGCGCTGCGGCCTCGGCAGTGGTAACGGGCAAACTTGGCGGCAGTGTGGAGTCGATGACCACCTACACGTTTTTCAGCAATTTCATGTCGGCGCTGATGATACCGGCTGCGTTCCCGCTTATGGAGCCTGGAGCCGACATAGGCTTTGCCGCCTCGGCGCTGATGATTATGTATAAGGTGTGTGTGGTGCTGCTGGTGCCCATGGGGCTGGCGTGGGTTGTGAAGCACCACTGCCGCCGCTTGCTGGTGTGGATACTGGCGCGCCCCGACCTTTCGTTCTACCTGTGGGGCTGCACGCTGGCCATAGTCACTGGGCAGACCATGCGCAACATTGTGCACAGCGGCACATCGGCCGCAATGCTTGCCTCGATAGCCGTGCTTAGCCTTGTGCTGTGCATGGTGCAGTTTGCCGTGGGGCGCAGGGTGGGGCGCCGTTTTGGCCACGCCATCGATGCCGGCCAGGGACTCGGGCAGAAAAACACGGCTTTTGCCATTTGGATTTCATCGTCCTACCTCAATCCCCTGGCCTCTGTTGGCCCTGGCTGCTACATACTGTGGCAGAATGCCGTCAACAGCATTGAGCTGTGGCGGGCCGCGCGGCGCAGGCCTTAGCGGGCCGCCTCAAGGCGGTGGAGTTTGCGCATCTGCACGGCAAGCAGTGCGGCAGCCACTATTGTGGCGCAGGCGTCCGACAGGGGGAACGACAGCCACACGCCTCGGTAGTCGAGCAGCCGCGGCAGCGTGAACAGCAGCGGAATGAGGAATATCACCTGGCGCGAGAGGCTCATGAATATGGATTTGCCCGCCTCGCCCAGCGACTCAAAGAAGTTGGTGGTGACTATCTGGAAACCAACGGCCCAAAACATCCATGTGGCCAGCCGCATGGCGTTGCTGCTGGCGTTGATGAGCGTCTCGTCGGCGGTGAACAGGCGCGAGATTGCCCCCGGCACCAGCTGTGCCACCACGCATCCCAGCAGGCAGGCGGCTGTGCCCACGGCCACCGACAGCCAGTAGGCACGCTTCAGGCGGCTGTAGCGCCGTGCGCCGAAGTTGTAGCCCACAATGGGCTGCATGCCCATGCACACGCCTATCACAAACGTCACCATAAGTTGCGTGAACGAGGTGAAGATGCCTATCGAGGCCACGCCCGAGTCGCCGCCGTAGCGGTACACTGTGTTGTTGATCACGGCGTTGATCACGCAGCCGGCTGTGTTGATGATGCACGGAGCCGCTCCAATGGTGATGATGGGCAGCAGTATGTCGCGCCGCAGCTGATAGATGCCGCGCTTGAAGTGCACCTCGCTCTTGCTGTTGAAGAAGTGTGCCAGCACAAACACCATCGACACGCTCATCGATATGTCGGTGGCTATGGCCGCGCCCTTGATGCCCCAGTGCAGCACAAATATGAATATAGGGGCCAGAATCACGTTGAGGCCCGCGCCTATAAACATGGTCACCATGGCCTTGGTGGGATAGCCCGAGGCGCGCATCACATTGTTGTAGGAGTAGGTGATGTTGTTCACCAGCAGGCCCGGCAGAATGTAGGTCATAAAGTCGCGGGCGTAGGGCAGCGAGGCGTCGCTGGCGCCAAACAGGCGCAGAATCTGGTCCATAAACACGCCGAAGAAGGCAATGTAGATGGTGCCGAACACCAGAGTCATCACAATGCTGTTGCCCAGCACGCGCTCGGCCATCTGCTTGTCGCCCATGCCCAGCACTATTGATGTGCGCGCGCTTGCGCCAGCGCCAATCAGCACGCCGAAGGCCGCAGCCACGTTCATCACCGGAAACGTCACGGCGAGTCCGGCAATGGCCTCGGGCCCCACGCCCTGGCCAATGAATATGCGGTCCACCACATTGTAGACCGACATCACCATTATGCCCACCACGGCTGGCAGGCTGTATTTCCACAGAAGTTTTCCTATCGGCTCTTTGTCGAGCTCATAGAGTCGCTTGTTGTCACTCGTTTGCATATAAAATTAATCTACACGCTTGTTTATTCATTTATTATTAAAAATGCAGCCAAGCGGGGCGTATCCCTTTGGCTGCGAGCGTGCAAAATTACTAAAAAAATCACAACTGCGCACACTAAATGCCGTCGTCCCACTGCCCTATGGTGCTGAGCGCGGCTGTGGCCAGGCGGTAGCTGCCGTCGGCTGCCCAGGCCACACACCGGGCTTCGGCCAGCGAGGCTTGGCTGGTGCCCTGAGGGGCTGAGTAGAGTTTTACGGTGCCGTCGCCCATGGCCACTGCCACGGGGTTGCAGCATCCGCCGCGCAGCAGCGGCGACGCCTGCAGTGCTGCCTCGCGGCTGCCGGGCTTGTGAAACTCGGTGGCGGCGCGCTGCCACCCGTCGAGGCGCATGGCCACGGGGCGCACGGCGCGGCTGGGCAGGGTGGCTGTGACGCAGCCGCTTGAGTCGGTGGCGACTGTGGTTTCGGCCGCCACGTTGTCCACTGGCAGCCATTCGAGCGGGCCGGTGAGCAGCAGGTGGTGATACCACTGCCTGATGCGCGTGGTGAGCAGCGTGTCGAGATCGATGCCGTCGTCGCGCTCCACGGTGCAGTCGCGCCTTACGTCGTCGAGGTGCAGAATTTGTTTCCACAAGGCCAGCATTTGGGCCTCGGTGCATTGGATGGTGGTGTGGGTGATGGTGTCGCTCATAGTGGTGTTGAAAAAAAACGGGTTATATGATTTTTTGCAAAGTTAGCCTTGCGCTCACGCGGTTGCCAATGCCAATAAGCGACACCTTATTTTTCGGCTTTTTGGGGCTGACTTGCAAGATTTTCAGTAACTTTGCAAAAAAGTATACACATATTAATAAACGCAACAGCAGCATATATATGGACAAGGAGAAGAAATTTGCGCGCACGCTGGTGACGGCTGCGCTTCCCTACGCCAACGGGCCGGTGCACATAGGACACCTGGCCGGCGTGTATGTGCCTGCCGACATCTACACGCGCTATCTGCGCCTTAAGGGCGAGGACGTGGTGTTTGTGGGCGGCAGCGATGAGCACGGAGTGCCCATCACCATAAAGGCTAAGAAAGAGGGTGTAACGCCGCAAGACATCGTAGACCGCTATCACAAGATAATCAAGGACTCGTTCAAGGGCCTGGGCATATCGTTTGACATCTATTCGCGCACCACAAGCAAGATTCACGAGCAGACGGCGAGCGACTTCTTCCGCACGCTCTACGACAAGGGCGAGTTTGTCGAGAAGATCACCAAGCA
>CALBLR010000152.1 GCA_937896015.1 uncultured Prevotellaceae bacterium
GCAGCCAGCCCATGAAGCGCAGCACTATGGGGAAGTTGAGGCTTTGCGTTGTGATTTGTTGGTTGTGCATCGTGCGTATGGAGTGTTTAGCCGAATATCTTTTCGATTTTGTGCAGCGAGCCCGACAGGCAGAACACCACCACACGGTCGCCCGCCTGCAACTGGGTGTCGCCCTTGACGAGCATGCCCACGCCGTTGCGCGAGAGGCCGGCGATGGTCATGTCGCGGTTGAGCTTGAGGTCCTTCACCTGCCCGCGGGTGACCTTGGCTCCGGGCTTGATTTCGAGTTCGGCCACCTCGGCGTCGGCCAGGGCCAGGCACTTGCTGTTGTCCACATCGTTGTCGAGCATGATTTGGAAGATGCGGCTCGATGCCAGCAGCTTCTTGTTGATCACGGTGCCTATGTTCAGGCTCTCGGCCTCGGGTATGAACTGTATGTTCTCGACCTCGGCTATGGTCTTGCGCACGCCGTGGTTTTTGGCCATGATGCAGCTGAGGATGTTGCTCTCGGAATGCTCGGTGAGGGCGATGAACACATCGCAGTCGCCTATGCCCTCCTCCTCGATGACGTCGGTGTTGGTGGCGTCGCTGCACACCACGTTGCAGTTGGGCAGCGTCTCGCTGAGCACACGGCACCGCTCTGGGTCGCGGTCGAATAGCTTGATGCGTGCCTTGTGGCCCAGCATCTTGGCCAGCTGCACGGCAATGGGCGTGCCACCCATCACCATCAGGTGCTCCACGCTGATGCGCCGCTTGCCGCAGATGTCAATCACATCGTCGAGGTGGTCGCGCGTGGTGGAGATGTAGGCGATGTCGTTTTCGCTTATCATGTCGTCGCCACGGGGAATGATGATTTCGCGGTTGTGCTTTATGGCGCTCACGTGCAGGAAGTTGCTCACGCCGCCTATCTCCTTGAAGCGCTTGCCCACTATCTTGGCGTTTTGGCGCAGCTTCACGCCCACCACTATCAGCTCGCCGCCCAGCATCTCAAACCAGTTGCGGGCCCAGGTGTGCTTCAGCGCGCCCATTATTTCGAGTCCGGCGAAATATTCGGGATATATGAGGTCGTCGACGCCCAGCTTATGAAAGTAGTCGGCGTTGCGCTTGTTTAGGAACTCGTCGTTGTCGATGCGCGCCACCGTTTTTTTCGCCCCCATGTCCTTTGCCATGGAACACGATATTATGTTGCGCGTCTCGTGGGGGGTGACTGCAATAAACAGGTCGGCCTGCCCCACCCTTGCGTTTTCAAGGGCCGAGAACGACACAGGGTCGCCGAGCATGGTCATCAGGTTGTAGGTGTCGAGATTGGCCAGCTTGGCCTGGTCGTTGTCGATGACCACGATGTCCTGATTTTCGTTAGAGAGCATTTTGGCCAGGTGCGACCCCACCTCGCCGGCTCCGGCAATCACTATCTTCATGAGTCTTGTTGATTGTTTTCATTGTTGAGCAGCCGCTGCACGCAGCGCACTATGCCGTCGGCGTCGAATCCGCACATGGCGCGCAGCTGGGCCACTGTGCCCTGGTGCACAAACTCGTCGGGCATGCCCAGACGCGTGAGGCGGGCGCGCGAGCCGTGGCATGCGATCCACTCGGCCACTGCCGAGCCAAGGCCGCCGCACACGGTGCCGTCTTCCACCGTGACCACGTGGCTGTAGCCCGATGTGGCCTCGGCGAGTATCTGCTCGTCGATGGGCTTGAGGAATATCATATCGTAGTGGGCCACCTTGATGCCCTGCGCCCGCAACTGCTCCACCGCCTTGGCGGCCTCGTTGCCTATGTGGCCAATGCTTAGCAAGGCCACGCGGCCGTCGCCGTCGGCAAGCTTGCGTCCGCGGCCTATGGGCAGGGCGTGCATGGGGTTGCGCCAGTCGGTGAGCACGCCGCGGCCGCGCGGATAGCGTATGGCCATGGGGCCGCAGTCGGCGGCCTGGGCGGTGAACATGAGGTTGCGCAGGCAGTGCTCGTTGATGGGGGCGCTCACCACCATGTTGGGAATGAGGCGCAGATAGGCAAGGTCGAAGGCGCCGTGGTGGGTCACGCCGTCCTCGCCCACAATGCCGGCACGGTCGATGCAGAATGTGACGGGCAGCCGCTGTATGGCCACGTCGTGGATAATCTCGTCGAAGCCGCGCTGCAGAAACGAGCTGTAAATGCAGCAGTAGGGGCGCATGCCGTCCTTGGCCAGGCCTCCCGAGAAGGTCACGGCGTGGCCCTCCGATATGCCCACGTCGAAGGTGCGGTCGGGAAACTCGCGCTGCATCATCGACATCGAGGTGCCGCTGGGCATGGCCGCCGTGATGCCCACAATGCGGTCGTTGGCCTTGGCCAGCTCCACCAGCGTGTGTCCGAACACGTCCTGGTATTTGGGCGGCTTGCCCTCGCTGCTCTCGGTGATGCGGCGGCCCGTGGCCTCGTCGTAGCGGCCGGGGGCGTGCCACGTGGAGGGATCCTGCTCGGCCGGGGCGTAGCCCTTGCCCTTGCGCGTGTGCAGGTGCACGATTTTTGGCCCGCTCATATTCTTTATGTCGCCAAACAGCTTCACCAGTTTCACCACGTCGTGGCCGTCGAATGGGCCGAAGTAGCGTATGTTGAGTCCCTCGAATATGTTTTGCTGCCCTGTGAGCAGCGACTTCATAGCGTTGTTGAAGCGCAGCAGCGCGCCCTTGCGGCTGTCGTCGATCACCTTGTGCCGGCGCAGAAACTGATAGGCGCGGTAGCGCGCGTTGTTGTAGCGCGGCGAGGTGGTGAGGTCGGTCATATACTCGCCCAGCGCACCCACGTTGGCGTCAATCGACATGTCGTTGTCGTTGAGCACAATC
>CALBLR010000153.1 GCA_937896015.1 uncultured Prevotellaceae bacterium
GGGCGCAAACCGGCCCAGCCTTCAGCTCCTGTTGGCGGACTGGGCTGCATGTGGCGCACTGCAGTGGGGGTGGCTGTCGCCTTTGTGCTCTATGTGCTGTTGGGCATTGCCTTTCAGTAGATTTTACAATCAAAAAAAACACTCTAAAATATAACGATGAAGATAACTTGCCCAAAATGCGGATATGTGACCGAGATGACCGAAAGCGAACTCAGTGCCGTCAACCACACCATTGTGTGCCCGCAGTGCATGTCGCAGCTTAAGGTTGACGGTGACTATGCCTATATCCCCACCGACAGTCAGACGTTTGACCCGCAGCCCGAACCGGCCGCCGCGCCGCAGCCCTCCGGACCGTGCGGCGACGGCAATGTTGGCTGGGTCGCTGCCGACGGAGTCGATGACCCTCTGCTGGCCGATGCCATAGAATACATAAAGATGTGCAATGCCATATCGGTGCCAATGCTGCAGCGCTACCTGCAAATCAGTGCCGACCGCGCCGCCCAGCTCATGAAGCAGCTCGAGCAGAAAGGTATCGTTGGGCCGTACACTGGCGGGCCGCGCACCATCCTCATTCCGCACAGCAGCGACCCATTCGGCCCCACACCGCGCAACCGTGCCGAGACGCAAATGCTCAAGGACATGCGCCAGCGCATCGGCAGCGGCGACGCGAAGACGCGTGTGTTCAACTGTTCGGGCTGCTCAATTGCTCTGTTTGTGCTGCTGCTTATCCTTATTGTGGCGCAGTTTTGCTCGCACTAAAACGTAAATTAAATTAAATAGCTATAAATTAATATAATTTTTGCGCGTTTTTCGGGGTGTTTTGCCCGTGGCAAAGCACAGGTGTTTTGCATAATTAATGTGAAATGCCTACCTTTGCCAATGAATTGCGACGAGGAGGCTTGACGGCTTCCTCATTTTTATTTTTTAATAACAGAATTCAACCCGAATGATTGACAAGTCAGCCGTTGCCGAGGTGGTGACCAACACCCTCGAAGGAACGGAACTCTTTTTGGTCGATGTCACCGTGAGCGCCGACAACTGCATAGATGTGCAGCTCGACAGCATGACCGATGTGACCATCGACGACTGTGTGCGCGTCAACGACGCTGTGCTCGGCGCTTTCGACCGCGATGTGGAGGACTACGAGCTCACCGTTGGCTCCTATGGCATCTCGGCCCCGTTTAAGGTGCAGCGCCAGTATGAGAAAAACGTGGGCGGTGAAGTGGAAGTGCTCACCGCCGACGGCAAGAAGCTGAAAGGCGTGCTCAAGGAGGCAGGCGACACAGGCTTCACCCTGAGTGTGACCGCCAAAATGAAGCTTGAGGGCAAAAAACGCCCCGAGATGGTGACGGTGGACCACACATTCAACTACAGCGAAATTAAATATACAAAAAACATTATACAGTTTAAGTAAACACAAAGTATGGCTAAGAAAGAAGAAACTGTCGACATGTCCGACAGATTTGCGGAGTTTAAAGAGCTGAAAAACATCGACAAGACCACTATGATCAGTGTCTTGGAGGAGTCGTTCCGTAGCGTGCTGGCCAAAATGTTTGGCACCGACGAGAACTTTGATGTGGTAATGAACCCCGACAAAGGCGACTGCGAAATCTATCAGCGCCTTGAAGTGGTGCCCGACGGCGAGGTGGAGAACCCAAGCCGCCAGATTTCACTCACCGACGCTCGCGGCGATGAGGAGAACCCCGACCCCGATGCCGAGGTGGGCGAAGAGCACTCGCGCAAAATCGAGTTTGCCAAATTCGGCCGCCGCGCCATTCTTAACCTGCGCCAGACCCTGGCAAGTAAGATCCTCGACCTGCAGAAGGATGCCATCTACACCAAGTTTAAGGACATGGAGGGCAACCTGGTTACGGCTGAGGTCTACCAAATATGGAAGCGCGAGGTGCTGCTCATGGACGAGGACAAAAACGAGCTGTTTCTGCCCAAAGACCAGCAGATACCCACCGACATCTACCGCAAGGGCGAGTCGGTGCGCGCCGTAATCTACAATGTGGATAACAAAAACAACAATCCCAAAATCACTGTGTCGCGCACGTGCGACCAGTTCCTGCGCCGCCTGTTTGAGCTTGAAGTGCCCGAAATTCACGACGGCCTCATTGTGATCCGTGCCGTGGCCCGCATTCCGGGCGAGCGCGCCAAGATAGCCGTTGAAAGCTACGACGACCGCATCGACCCCGTGGGCGCATGCGTGGGTGTGCGCGGAGCGCGCATTCATGGCATTGTGCGCGAGCTGCGCAACGAAAACATCGATGTGATCAACTACACTTCCAATCCGCAGCTGTTCATTCAGCGCGCCCTGAGTCCTGCAAAAATATCGAGCATCCGCCTCGATGAGGAAAACAAGCGTGCCGAGGTGTTCCTGCGTGCCGACGAGGTTTCGCTCGCCATAGGCAAGGGCGGCCTTAACATCAAGCTCGCCTCTATGCTCACCGGCTACACCATCGACGTCTACCGCGATCTTGAGGGCGAGGATGAGGAGGATATCTACCTCGACGAGTTCAAGGACGAAATCGACGATTGGGTGGTTGAAGCCCTTAAAAACATTGGCTGCTCTACCGCCAAGGCTGTGCTGCGCACTCCGCGCGAAGAGCTCATCGAAAAAGCCGACCTTGAAGAGGGTACGGTCGACAACGTGATAAAGATCCTAAAGGCCGAGTTTGACGATTAACGGCCCGCGCACTGGCCGCATGTGTGCGGCCGGCATTGTCCCAATCACGCGCGGTGCAAGGCTGCGCCGCGGTCGATAACCAGCACCTCTTCATTAATCACAACTTACAAGAAAATATGCGTAAAAAAATAAGTCAAGTAGCAACAGATTTGAATGTTGGAGTTCAGTCGATCAGAGATTTTCTTCAGGCGAAGAACATAGAGGTCGATTCGGGTCCCAACGCACGAATTGCCGAGGACGCATACAATATGCTCCTCGAGAAATTCAAGCCCGACATGGTGCAGAAGAAAAAGTCGGAAGACTTCACAACCAGGCAGCAGGAACGTAAGGCCAGCAGCAAGACGCGCAATGTCGAAGAAATAAAGATTGAGGTGAAGAAACCCAAAATTTTGGGTAAAATCGACCTTGCTCAGGCCGGTAAGCCTGCTGTGGCAAAGCAGCAGCCCAAGCCTGAGAAGCCGTCTGCCCCTGCTCCGGCACCCAAACCGGCCGAGACGGTAAAAAAGGCTGACCCCAAACCGGCCGAGCCCAAGCCCGCTGCCGCGACAGCAAAGCCTGCTGAGGCATCTGCTACTGCAAAGCCCGTGGAAAAGGCCGCTGCGGCTTCAAAGCCGGCCGAGCCCAAACCCGCTGCTGTGGCTCCTAAGCCCGCTGAGGCGTCAACTCCGGCCGAGGAGAAAAAGGAGGAGAAGAAAGACGAAATCTTCACCTACGGCACAACTACGCTGCAAAACAAGCCCAAGATTTTGGGCAAAATCGATCTGTCGGCCATCAACCAGCAGACGCGTCCCAAAAAGAAGTCGAAGGCCGAGTTGCGCAACGAGCGCATCAGCAAGGAGCGCGCACGCAAGCAGGGTGGCACTGCTGCTGCCGGCGACGACGGCACCAAGCGCAAGCGCCGCCGCATAGGCAAGGAAAAAATCGACATCGAGAAGAGCGCGGCTCAAATTCAGAATGTCGGTGGCCGTGGCCAGGGAGGCAACCAGGGCAACGGCGCCCAGGGTGGCAGCAAGCGCAGCGCCAAGAAGGGCAAGAAGCCGTTCAAGAGCGAGGTGAGCGAGGAGGATGTGCAGCGCCAGGTGAAAGAGACTCTGGCACGCCTCACTGCCAAAACCCAGAAGAAGAGCGCCAAGTGGCGCCGCGAGAAGCGCGAAGCCGTGCGCGAGGAAGAGCGCGAGGAGGCAGCAGAAAAGGCAGCAGAAAAGAAGACCCTGAAGCTCACCGAGTTCGTCACTGCCAACGACCTTGCCGCAATGATGGACGTGCCGGTGAACAAGGTGATTGGCACCTGCATGAACATTGGCGTTATGGTGTCGATCAACCAGCGCCTTGATGCTGAGACCATCAACATTGTGGCCGAGGAGTTTGGCTTCAAAACCGAATATGAAAGCGCTGATGTGGCCGAGGCCATCCACGAAGAGGAGGACAAGCCCGAAGACCTGCAGCAGCGCCCGCCTGTGGTGACCGTGATGGGACACGTTGACCACGGCAAGACTTCGCTGCTTGACTACATACGCAAAGCCAACGTGATTGCCGGCGAGGCCGGCGGCATCACCCAGCACATCGGCGCCTACAATGTGAAGCTGGCCAATGGCCGCCGCATCACATTCCTCGACACCCCTGGCCACCAGGCGTTCACAGCCATGCGTGCCCGCGGTGCCAAGGTCACCGACATTGTGATTGTGATTGTGGCTGCCGACGACAATGTGATGCCACAGACGGTTGAGGCTCTCAATCACGCCAGCGCAGCTGGTGTGCCCATTGTGTTCGCCATCAACAAAATTGATAAGCCGGGAGCCAACCCCGACAAGATAAAGGAAGAACTTGCCAACATGAACTACCTCGTGGAGGAGTGGGGCGGCAAGTACCAGAGCCAGGACATCTCGGCCAAGAAGGGCACAGGTGTGTCGGAACTTATGGACAAGGTGCTGCTTGAGGCCGACATGCTCGACCTCAAGGCCAACCCCAACCGCAAGGCCACCGGCTCAATCATCGAGTCGTCGCTCGACAAGGGCCGCGGCTATGTGGCCACCGTGCTGGTCGACAACGGCACTCTGCGCGTGGGCGACATCATGCTCGCCGGCACGCACTATGGCAAGGTGAAGGCCATGTTCAACGAGCGCAACCAGCGCATCAAGGAGGCCGGCCCCTCGAGCCCGGCCCTCATCCTTGGCCTTAACGGAGCCCCCACCGCCGGCGACAAGTTCAACATCATGGACACCGACCAGGAGGCACGTCAGATAGCCAACAAGCGCGAGCAGCTGCAGCGTGAACTCGGCCTGCGCACGCAGAAGCGATTCACTCTTGAAGACCTCGGACGCCGTCGCGCCCTTGGTGAGTTCCACGAACTCAACGTGATTGTGAAGGGCGATGTGGACGGCTCGATTGAGGCCCTGAGCGACTCGCTCATCAAGCTTTCAACTCCCGAGGTTCAGGTCAACGTGATCCACAAGGCTGTGGGCCAAATCACCGAGAGCGACGTTACGCTGGCTGCCGCCAGCGACGCCTACATCATCGGCTTCCAGGTGCGCCCGTCGGCCGACGCCAAGCGCCTTGCTTCGCAAGAGGGCGTTGACATCCGCATCTACTCCATCATCTACGATGCCATCGAGGAGGTGAAGGACGCAATGGCCGGCATGCTCTCGCCCGAAATCAAGGAGGAGGTTACCGGCACTGTCGAGGTCAAGGAGGTGTACCACATCTCGAAGGTGGGCACCATTGCCGGCGCCATTGTGCGCGAGGGCAAAATCAAGCGCACTTGCAAGGTGCGCATAATCCGCGACGGCATTGTGCGCTACACTGGCGCGCTCGGCTCGCTCAAGCGCTTCAAGGACGATGTGAAGGAAGTGGGCATGGGCTTTGAGTGCGGCTTCAGCGTGCAGGGCTACAACGACATCCAAGTGGGCGACATGGTTGAGGCCTTCGAGGAGGTTGAAGTGCAGAAAAAGCTGTAATGCCCCTGCCTGACGCGAGAGTCGGGCAAAATAATAGCTAAATACATATTTCGAGGCGCGGCCCATGGCTCTCCTATGACGGACGGATGGGTAATGCGCCTCGATTTTTCTTTATATGAGCAGTAATGAAGTATTATCTTAACATCGGTTCAAATCTTGGCGACCGACAGGCGGTGATAAGGCTTGCGGTGGAGAGGCTCGCCC
>CALBLR010000154.1 GCA_937896015.1 uncultured Prevotellaceae bacterium
ACGACCCCGAGATTACAAATCACGTGCTCTGGCCAACTGAGCTAAAGAGGCAAGAAGGGTAAGTGGTCTATATCGCGCCGCTACAACCCGCGACCCTTGCTTCGGTCAAGACCTGGGGGATTAACGGGGAGCTGGCCGTATAGGACTTACCCGGGTGCAAAGGTAGGCATTTTTTCGTTAACGGCAAGCATTTCATGCCGCAAAATGTGCGGCGGCTGCTGCCAACTATACATATTACACTAATATTCAATCCAATAGCACATCTATAAAATCAGTGTGAAGGGAAATTGCCATTCGTAGAGCGACCTACTAAAAGCAAGACAACTATCGCGAGCAACGGAGACCCAACAATGGCCACAAGCACCCAAAGCGCTGCGCTGCGTCCGCGCTTCTGCGCCATAACGGCCACAAGCACGTACAGGCTCACACACACGCCTAAGCAAAACAGCAAAACAGATAGAGTCAGAAGGACTCCGAAACCTGAGAAAAAAGCAGCACCACACCTGTTGGCAGTGCCGACGTCAGTCCCCACAGCATCAAATTTCGTGGCATAGTCGTCATCACCATAAACATCTCCGTCGTCTTCATCAAAGTTGCAATTGAGTAATTGGAACGACACCTTGAACCTATGTGAGCCAGCGTAGCCAGCCCTCGACTTATAATAGGAGTATCCACGCATATTCTCATAGGCATCAATCTCTATTTTCTTTGTCATTCCAGGGTCGATGTCCTCATCAGAGTCATAGTCGCGATAGTCGAGCTGACGGCCATTCATATCATAATATGTTATGCGGAAAGTCATACTATGTATCTCACGGTTCGTATTGTTTTTTACCGCTACAGAAGCCGTCGGGTCGACCCAGTTCTGCTCGTATGAGACAAACGACACAGAGTCGGGAACACCAGCATTTGCGGCAAAGCACACAGCGGAGAGCAACATGCACACAAGTGATGTGAAATAGTATTTGGAGATGTTCATGATTGTGATTGTTGATGTTAATTAAACATGTGTTTACTTATCAATAGGCCGTAAAGGTAGCAACATTTTCACACTGCAGCAAGCATTATCAGTGCAAAAAGGCGGGGCGAAAGGACTTTCTGCCTTTCGCCCCGCCAAGGGATAGTTGTGTTTAGATAAGTGTGTGCTTATTTGCTATTGAGCACCTTCACTGCCTGCGTGGTGCCGTCGCTGTAGGTGCGCAGCACTATGTAGGCCTGGCCGTCGGCGCCAGCCGGCTTGGGCACCTCGATGCCCGCCACGGTGAAGTAGCGCTCGGCCACCACTGCCTTGTCGGCAAGGTTGGAGTCGACGCCAGAAGCCACGTTGAGCTTAACGGTCCACACGTGCTTGAAGCCGCCGCAAGTGGCGGTGAGCTGCACCTCGTCGGTGCTGGCATCGGTAACCGAAACCCAATTGTCGGTAATCTTAATTACAGGATTGCTAACAGTCCACTCAACACCTGCGGGAGTGCCCACATGGAACGAGCGGGTGACGTTGGCAAACGTGTCGCCGTCTTGCAGCACAACGGCTGCGGCGCTGGCCTTGGCATTGTCGAGGTCGGCAAACTCGGGCAGCACTGGCAGCTCGTAGTCGTTGCCATAGCTCCACTGGCCAGCGAGGTCGGTGGCCTTGGCAAGCTGAGCCACGGTGACGGCTGTGCCGCCTATGGTGTCGGAGTCGAACGTGCCGAAGTCGGTCACGTAGTAGCAGTTTTCGATGGCGTTGGCCGCGGGGTCCCAATTCTTGGCGCCACTGGTGCCGATGAGGTTGCCCACCAGCGTGGTGCTTTCAGAAGTCACCTTGCCGGCATTGTAGCACTTGTAGAAGTTGGTGCCTGGGCTGGCGCTCACGGCAGCCGTCTGGCCCACAAGGCCGCCAACCGACTCGGGGCCGCTGACGGCGCCCGTGTTGTAGCAGTTGGTGTAGGTGGCGCGAGTCTGGCCGCCAAGGCCGCCGGCGCCAGTGGTGCCGCAAGCCACATTGCCGGTGTTGAAGCTGTTGCTCACCTCGATGCGGTAGTTGCCATAGCCGTTGATGCCGCCCGCGCCATTCTTGGTGGTCGACACCTGGCCGGAGTTCCAGCAGTGGTCCACGGTGATGTAGTTGCCCATGAAGCCGCCGCCTATGCCGCCCGCGCCCAGAGAGGCGCTGATGTCGCCGGTGTTGTAGCAGTAGCTGATGTGGGTGTAGGCAGGAACCGAGCCGGCGATGCCGCCGCCATAGTTCACGCCGGCCACATCGCCGGTGTTGTAGCAGTTGGTGACATAGATGGCCTCGTCGTCGCTGCGCGGGTCAAGGTCGTCGCCCCACAGGCCGCCGGTGTAAACGGCCTGGGTGCTGAGGATGCTGCCCGTGTTGTATGAATTTTTGATGACAGAGTGCGGAGTGATGATCGACGCAAGGCCGGCAGTGCCATAGGTGGCCTTGGTGAGCGACTGCACGGTGGCTGTGTTGTAGCAGCTGTCGATGTACAGAGGCGTGCGGGTGCTGTTGTAGGCCGTGTTGGGCGAGCCCACGAGACCGGCCACGCTGGATGCGCCCAGCAGTTCGCCTTCGTTGTGGCAGCCGATGAGTTTCACAGTGTCGGCAGCCTGCACATAGCCCACGATGCCGGCCACAATGGTAGCGGTGCGGGCATTGATTTCGGCGGTGTTGACGCAGTTGCGGAACTCAAGTGGAGCAGTGCCCTGAGCGGCGAAGCCGGCCACATACTTGCCCGAGCCGTTGCTCACCACGGTGCCATTATTCTGGCAGTTGATGAACTTGACTCCGGCGAGGGCGCTCGACACGAAGCCGCCAAGGGTGCCCTTGGTGCCAACCACAGCAGCATTGTTGATGCAGTTGCGGAACTCCACTTTGCCGCCAGCCTGAGCGGCAAAGCCGCCTGCTCCGGCCACGGTGACATCGACGTCGAGCTTGTTGACGCAGTTGATGAACTTGCCGTTGGCTATGCCGGCGAAGCCGCCGGTGTTGGCCTTGGCCGACTTGATAGAGCCTTCGAGGGTGAGGTCGCGGATTTCAGATGCGAGACCCTGCTTGCAGAACACACCCTGGTAGGTGTTGGTGGCAGTATAGCTGATGCCCTTCACCGTGTGGCCGGCACCGAGCATGGTGGCGCCGAAGGCGGTGATGCCGTCGTAGGCCATGGGTGTGAAGTCGATGTCGTTCATCAGCTTCACATAGCGGCCATCGAACGAATTCTGGCTCTCGGCCATGTAGTCGGCAAAGTTGTTCCAGTCGTCGGTGGTTGCTATCTGATAGGGATCGGCTTCCGAGCCCTCGCCCTTGAGGGGCACAGGCTTGAGAGCCATGAGAGCTATGGGGCGCGCAAAACCGTTGTAGGCAACGGTGAGCGTGTCGTAGGCAAACTCGGTGACGGCAGGCACCTTTAGGGTGATGCCGCTGAGCGAGAACTTGTCGGCCTTGGCAAGCTTCAGAGTGGCGCCCTCGGGGGCCGACACGGTGGCGTCGGTCTTCAGGGCCTTCACAGTCTGGCCATCGGCCACGTTGAGCACTATCTGCGACGCTGCCACAGCCATGGGCTCGCTGGCGAAGCGCTTGAGCACGGGATACTGGCCCTTGGCAAACTGCCACAGGCTGGAGTCGAAGCCGTCGAGAGCCTCGCCGCTGGTGAGCTGCGCCGTGGTTGCCGCAACGGCACCCGGGCAGGCGTCGTTGGCTGCGGCGTTGAGGCCGGTGAGCTGTGCGTCGTAGTAGAAGTTCTGGATCTTGGCTGCGGCGTTGTAGCCGTTGGCGCCTATGTTGCCCGTGGTGCCCACGTAGGCGGGCTTGGTGAACAGGGTGCCATAGTTGATGGTGTTGTACACATCGTTGTTGCCATCGTGCACAATGGTGCTGTTGAACGAAGCCGAAAGGCCTGCCACCATGCCGCCCTGGGCATAGACGTGGCCGGCGTTGACGCAGTTGCGCACCACGCCGCCCATCGAGCTGCCCGAGATGCCGCCTGCATAGCGCAGCTTGGCGTCGCGCTGCTCGAATGTGGACAGAGGCTTAACCTCGATGTTGCCCGCATTCATGCATTCCTCAATCACACCGCCGCCGTTGGTGCCCACAATGCCGCCGGCAGTAGTGAAGCCGGTGTAGACATTGCCGCCGTTGAAGCAGCCCTTAACCAGGCCGCCGGGGTTGTTGTTGCCCACGATGCCGCCCACGGTGGAGCTGTAGCTGTAGAGTGTGGCAAAGTTCTTGCAGTTTTCCACAGTGCCGTAGTTGTAGCCCACGAATGCGCCTGCATAGCCCCACACGTCGTAGCGGCAGTCGGCCGCAATGGTGAGGTTTTTGATTACGCCAGTGCTCTCAAGGCTGCCCACGAAACCCTTGTAGATAGAGGTGCGCGGGCCTTTCTTGTCGGGCGTGCCGAAGGTGGAGTCGGTAGGTTCAACCTCCCAACTCATGTAATCGATGTGCATATTGTGGATTGCGTGGCCGCCGCCGTCGTATGTGCCGGCAAAGCGGCACTTGGCTGCATTGGTCAGGCTGTTGCAGATGCCGGTGAACGAGGTGTCGTTCTCCATGTCGATGTCGGCTGTCTGCAGGAAGTAGGTGTTGGCGAAGTATTGCTCCACATTCGAGG
>CALBLR010000155.1 GCA_937896015.1 uncultured Prevotellaceae bacterium
CAAATTTACGGCATTTTTTCTTTGGTCTGGGCTATTTCGGCTAAGTTTTTTTTAACCGTCTGCATTTCTGCAGCATTCTGAGTAAGGCTAAAGCCGGTGTAGCGTTTGACGGGGTCAGGAGGCGTGACGGAGGGCGGCTTTGAAGCTGGCGGGGCATATTGGGATCATGGGGATGAAAAGAATTAGAAGCCAAAGAGGTTTGCAACCTTGCTTGTATGTAATGCGTGCTGTATGAGATGCGCAAAAAAGGGCGAAGCCACTGCCGCAGCGGGTGCGGGCAGTGGCTTCGCGGCCATTATAGTATGTGCGCGTGTTGCTTAAAAACGCGCTTTAATTGGCGGGGTCCATGGTGAGGGTGAGGCGGTGACCGCCTTGCAGCAGCTTCACGAAGTCGCGCACGTCGGCAGGCGTGATGCTGTCGAGGGGGCTGAGGTAGCTTGTGTTGAAGTCGATGCAATACTTGTCGCGGTCTTTGAGCATCACCATCCAGTAGGTGTTGTCGTCGAGGTCTTCCTTATACACCTTGCGCAGATACTGCTTGGCGGCGTTGAGCTGGGCTGTGGTGACGCCGTCGCGGGCCACACGGGCCACCTCGCTTGTGATGATTGAGCGCGTCTCGGCACTCTTGCCGGCGGTGACGGTGACGTTGAGCGGCATGAATATGACGGGGCGGTCGTTGCCGTTCATGTCGGCCACCACGCTGCAATGGGTGTCGATGTGGTAGGTCCAGCCGCGGTCCTCACGTATTTCCTTTAGGAAGATGGCGCTGAACACCTGGCCGGTGATTTTGGCCAGCAGGCGGTTGCGCAGCGTGAGTGGGCAGTCGTTGGTCCAGAAGAAGTACACCTTGCTTTGCGGCGTCTGCATTTTCGACTGCCAGAAGTTTTCCTTGTCGGCGCTGAACAGGCGGTAGCCTATGTCGGCCGGTTTCTCCATGCGGCCCTTCGATGGCAGGCTGGCCACATACTTCTCGACGAGGGTGCGCAGCGTGTCGGTGTTGAAGTTGCCCACTATGTAGAAGTCCATCTGTCCGCAGTCGCTGAAGCGGTCGCGATACACGGCCATGATTTTGTCGTAGTCGACCTGCTCAATCTCCTGCTTTGAAAGTTTCTCGGCCCCCAGCGGATGACGTGCAAACACGTTGGAGAAGATTGAGTCGGCAAACTCAAACTTGGGGTCCTTTTGGTTTTGCAGACGCACGCGGTTCTGCTCCAGATACTGATTGAAGGCCTTCACGTCTTTGCGGGGCGAGGTGAGCTTGAGGTAGGTGAGCTGGAACAGAGTGGACAGGTCGCGCGGCGAGGCTGAGCCCTGCAGGCCCTGCTCGGTGCGGCTGATGAAGGTGCGCACGCTGGCGCGCTTGCCGGCAAGCATCTTTTTGAGCTCACTGCCGGTGAACTGGCCGTAGGCCGAAAGCGACATGACGCTGTTGACGGCCTTGAGCGACGGCGCGTCGGCGGCATTGTAGTTGAGCGACAGGCCGCCTGGTGAGGCAGCCCCAATCACCACCTCGTCGGCCTTAAACGTGGTGGGCTTCACATACACCTTGATGCCATTGCTCAGCGTCCACACCTTGGCGCCGAAGTTGGGCACGGAGTCCTCGGCCACGATGCGTCCGGGCACGGGTTCGGCCATGAGCAGGCGGCCAAGGCGCACGCTGTCGGTGTAGGCGGCGACCGGGGCTGCCTTGCCGCGGCGGAAGGCGGCGGTGAGCGACTGCTGCGTGGTCTTGGCATCGGCGGTGCAGAATGCCACCAGGGCCACATTGCGCTCGGTGGGGCTGATGAGCGAATTGAAGTGTGCATTGACCTGGCTGAGCGTGGCGCCATCGATGACACGGGTGACTATGGTGCGGAAATCATCTATCGACGGGATGGGCTCGCCATCGAGGAAGGCGCGCACGAAGTCGCGGGCATAGCGGGTGTTGGAATACTTGTCGCGCTCGCGGTAGAGGGCGTCGACCTGCGACTCATAGTTGATGCGGGCGCGGCGATACTCGCTGTCGGTGAAGCCGAAGCGCACGGCGCGGTTCACCTCGCGGGCCATCACGGCGGCGCAGCTGTCTTCCATGCCAGGCTTGGCAAAGGCTATGACCTCGAAGGCCTGACGGGTTTTCGAAATCATGTAGTTGCGGTCGTGGGCCACGACGCGTGTGAAAGGCGACGACGGCTCTTGCGAGAGGTCTTTAAGACGCTCGGCCAGCATGGCCGACACCACCGTGTTAAGGTAGTCGTTCTCGAAGAAGCGAGTGGTGGAGGCATCGGCGGCGGGCAGGTCGGAGTGCTTGTAGAGCAAGCGCACCATGGACTGCTGCTGCTCGCCATCGCTCTCAACCGACACTATGAGCTGCTCGTTGTCGGGCACTGCGACGGGAGTGACGGGCACCGCGTTCTTGGGGTTCTTAACGTTGCCGAACAACTGCTTTATTTTGCCCACGGCATAGTCGGGATCGATGTCGCCGACCACGATTATGGCCTGATTGGAGGGGTGATACCACTTCTTGTAGTAGTCGCGCAGCTGCTTGTGCTTAAAATTCTTGACCACGCTCATGAGGCCAATGGGCATGCGCTGGCCATAGAGGCTG
>CALBLR010000156.1 GCA_937896015.1 uncultured Prevotellaceae bacterium
GATGGGCAAGGGCTCGAACCGCCCGGTGCTCAACGGCGAGCCATTTGACCGCATGTTTGAGCAGTACTCCCCCACCACCGGAGCCGACTCCAATCCCGTCACCGACTTCTATAACGAACTTAAATCGGGCCACTCCTACACGGTGAAGCACGACTGCGGCTCGGTGCCCCACCTGGGCCACTACCCCACCATGGCCAGCGCCAGCGGCACTGCAGGTGCCGAGACCATGTCGAACCTGATGGTATTCATTCCCGACTACCGACTGGCCCCGTGGAGCGGACGCGACACCACTAACGGCCAGGTGTGGACAATGTATAACCCCACCTACATTCCACGCTTCCAGGTGTATGACGTCAAGCTCAGCGCCAAGGCCGAGCGCTATGGCCAGGAAAGCGACCGAATGTTCAACGTGACGCTCGACTGGACGTCGAACATCGACACCCTGTCGGACACCCGCGTGAAGCAAGACTTCTACATCTACCGCGTGGTGAACGGCGTGATTGACAGCAATCCGCTCAACCCCGAGCCTACTAACAGCTACACATATTCATACCTTGTGCCGCAAACCGAAAGCGGACAGACGCTGACCTACATAGTCACCGGCCGCCCAAGCGGCATAAGCGGCTTCAACCCGGTGGAGAGCAACCATGCCAGTGTGCTGATTCCAGGCTACGACCCCTACGAGCGCCTGTCGCTCGACATCGAGGCCACAAGCCGAAGCAAATATGACCCGCAAAGCCAGGTGAACGAATACACCAACCACATAGTGGTGGACAACAACGCCTACACCCACGTGACGGGCGACTTCCTGAAAGTGGGCACCCAGTTCCACCTCTACCGCTTCGACAACGACAAGGCTGATGGCGGCGACCATACCGAGATTGCCACCATCACCATCCAGTCGATAGTGTCCAGCGGCACCAGCGGCAGCGCCTGCAACTTCAACTACGTTATGGAGATGAAAAATCAGGCCGAAGCCGTTAGCCCCGCCTACGGCAAATTCACGGCTGCAAGCGCCAGCGGCGACATCAACTTCAACAGCCTTGAGGCAATTGACCACTTCACAGCCTCAACGGCTGCCAACGCCCAAGCCGACCACTACGACTATGTGCTGAAGTTCATGCCCGAGAAGGCTGCCGGAAGCGCAGGCGTGAAAGACGTATACAGCAACGTGGCGCGCATCAATGTGCCCAAAACGCAGTTCAGCATCGACATGACACCCTGCACCAAGGCCGAGGTAGACGGCGACACCAAGCACACCCTGGCGCTGCCCGACGGCGTGCACATGACGGTGCAGGCCGCCAACTCGTCGGCAGTGCGCAGCTACACGCTGTATCGCAGCGGCACAGCGTTTGCCGAGCTGCAGCGCGCCGACAACGGCACCTACGCCATACTCACACGCAACGAGGGCAGCCAGCGTCCCGACCAGGCCGTGGCCAACGGCCTCGGCGCAGGCTGGCTGACAGCCACCGACGACCTTCGCGACGCCACTGTGGGCGCCAACACGTTCTACCCCGTGATCAACGCCGAATGCACGCTGGCCGACGGCACCGTGGCTGCCAACACCTATGGCGCCGACCAGAAGCAGGCCACGCCGCTCAGCGTGAAGGTGGAGAACCCCACCACCATGTCAACCAAGCCGTTTGCCTACGA
>CALBLR010000157.1 GCA_937896015.1 uncultured Prevotellaceae bacterium
GCGGCGACATCGACCCCGTGACCGCGCGCACCATCGACACCGGCCGCAAAAACGAGCGCCTGCTCGTGCAGCCGCAATACAGCCCCGTGCCCGTCGAGGAGCAGGTGGCCGTAATCTATTGCGGCGTTAACGGCCTGCTCGAGAAGGTGCCCATCGACAAGGTGGCCGAGTTTGAAAAACTGTTTGTGCAATATCTCCACGCCAAGCATCAGGCCGATGTGCTCGATGTGCTGCGCGCCGGCAAAATCGACGACAACGTGAAGGCGCTGCTCGCCGATGCCGCCCGCGAAATCGCAGGCAAATACAGCGCATGAGCCGCACTTGGCTACGCAACCAATAGTAAAAACGGGATTTAACAGAAATGGCAACATTACGTGAATTAAAAGAGAGAATTGGCTCCGTGGCTTCTACACAGAAGACCACGAGTGCGATGAAGATGATCTCATCGGCCAAGCTGCACGGCGCCTCGGCACGCCTGGTGCGCCTGTCGCCCTACCGCGGCATGGTGCAGGGTGTCATTGGACACCTGCTCGCCACCGGAGAGGAGTTTTCGTCGCCGCTCATCGAGTCCCGTGACGTGAAGCACCTGTGCATCGTGGCCTTCGGCAGCGACGACGGCCTGTGCGGCGCCTTCAACATCAACATCTTCAAGCGTCTGCTCGACATCATCGATCAAGAGCGCCAGTCGCTTGGAGATGATGTGGAAATCACCGTGATTCCTGTGGGCAAGAAACTGTCGAAGGCAGCCCACAAGATTGAGTCGGCCACACTGAAGGTGGAGGACGTGCCCTACATGCACACCCGCAGCACCTCGGCCAACCTGCACGATTTCACCCAGCTGCTGCGCGGGCGCTTCACACAGCGCGAGTGCGACCGGGTTGACCTCGTGTACATGCACTTCCACAGCACCAGCCGTCAGACTCTGGCTCACGAGCAGCTGCTGCCGCTCAGCGCCGCCGCCCTCGCGGGCAGCGCGCCCAAGGGCAGCGCCAGCTCCCCGTGCATCTTCGAGCCCGACGCCAACTCGATATTCAACAGTGTGCTGCCGCTGCATCTGCGCGCCACCATGCAAGAGGTGTTCACCGAGAGCGCCGCCAGCGAGCAGGCTGCCCGCGTGATGGCAATGCAGACGGCCAGCGACAACGCCAAAGACTTGCTCGACGACCTGAACCTCGAGTACAACAAGCTGCGCCAGCAGGGCATCACCACCGAGCTGCTCGACATACTCGGCGGCCAGGTGGAGCGCTGATGAGCGCCAGCTGAATCACAATAAATTAAAAAGGAGCCTGTGGCTCTATGCCGGCTACACTCCTTTTTAATTTTTTAACTCATACCGGCCATTTTGGTTTGGAAACTAATTTTGAACAATTTTTTTAGGCATAGCGATTAGAAAACAGTATTTTTTTATTCATATAATTACCACCTATGAGCATCAAGGAGTATTTCTCATCTCTTTTTAAGGGTATTTATAGCCTTATCAAGGGTATGGAAGTCACAGGAAAGGAACTTGTGACACCAAAGGTCACTGAACAATACCCCGAAAACAGGGACACGCTCAAAATTCCCGAGCGGTTCAGGGCCACGCTTCAGTTTGTTTACGACGACGAAGGCAATCACAAGTGCATCGCTTGCAAGTCGTGCGAGCGCAACTGTCCTAACGGCACCATCGAAATCAAGACCAAAATGGTGGACTTGCCCAATGGCAAGAAGAAGATGAAGCTCGACAAGTACATGTACGACCTTGGCAGCTGCACCTTCTGCGACCTGTGCGTGCTCTCGTGTCCCACACATGCCATAAAGTTCAGCAACGACTTTGAGCAGGCTGTATTCAATCGCGCGGCTCTCATCAAGCAACTCAACTATCTGCCCGAGAAGGAGACTCCGGCTCCCGCTGCCGCCCCCAAGGCCGCTCCGGCCAATGCTCCGGCTCCCGCTGCCGCCCCCAAGGCCGCTGCACCGGCCAAGCCCGCCGAGCCGGCCGACAAGCCGCAGGCATCACAAAACCCCGACAATAAAGAATAATATAATAAACAATGGAATCAGTAGGAAATATCATTTTGTATTTCATAATTGCAATTGCAATTATCGTGTTTTCGGTGCTGACGGTGACCACCAAGCGCATCCTGCGCTCGGCCACCTACCTGCTGTTTGTGCTGCTGTCAACGGCCGTAGTCTATTTCCAGATGGGCTATGAGTTCCTTGGCTCCACGCAGATTGCGGTCTACGCGGGCGGCATAGTGGTGCTGTTTGTGTTCGCAATCATGCTCACGCACAAGCCGGGCAAGGACGCCGAGCCCCTCACTCGCCACAAGCGCGTGCTTGGGGCGGTGGCGGCTGTGGCCGCCGTGGCCGTGTGCGGCTGCGCGCTGTTCAGCTACGCCGACTTCTGCTCGAAGAAGCTCACCGAGGTGCCAAGCCTCGACATGGCCACCATAGGCCACTGGCTTTTGAGCACCGACAAGTTTGGATTCTTGCTGCCCTTCGAGGCGGTGAGCATCTTGTTATTGGCATGCATCATCGGAGGCCTTGTGGTGGCCCGCCGTCGTTAAACTTTAAAAAGGAAAGGAGAAAGACTGATTATGGACTTAACAATGCTCATGTATCTCGTCCCCAGCCTTGTGATGTTTGGCTGCGGCATCTTCGGGTTCATCACCCACAAAAACATGATTTCAATGCTGATTTCGCTTGAGCTGATGCTCAACTCAACCGACATCAACTTTGCTGTGTTCAACCGATACCTGTTCCCCGGACAACTTGACGGCATGTTCTTCACACTGTTTGCAATAGCCATCGCCGCGGCCGAGACTGCCGTGGCCATCGCCATCATCATCAATGTGTACCGCATTGCCAAAAACGTGGACATTAATCAAATCACTAAACTGAAATTCTAACAGATATGCCTTTACAATACACTATAGCATGCGTGGCCTTGCCGCTGTTCATGTTTCTTTTCCTGGGCCTTGCGGGCGTTAAGATGCGCCGCATGACCGCAGGCGTGCTGGGCGTGATAGGGCAGGGCATTACCACCGTCATCGCCTATGCTGCCGCGCTCACCTACTTCTTCGGCACCAGTCAGGGCCAGGTGGTGGACGGCGTGCGCCAGACCCTCGTGTTCCAAGACTGGCACTGGCTCCAGCTTGGCGACAACGGCCTCATGGCCAACATGGGTTGCCAACTCGACCCCATCTCGGCAATGATGCTGATTGTGATCTGCACCATCTCATTCTTCGTCCACCTCTATTCGCTCGGCTACATGAGTAACGAGGAGGGCCCCGAAAAGGGATTCCAGCGATATTTCGCCTACCTTGCCCTGTTCACATTCTCAATGCTGGGCATGGTGGTGGCCACCAACATCTTCCAGATTTTCGTGTTCTTTGAGATGGTGGGCGTCTCGTCCTACCTGCTCATCGGCTTCTACTACAGCTCGCCGGCCGCCATCCACGCCTCCAAGAAGGCGTTCATAGTGACCCGCCTGGCCGACTTCTTCTTCCTGGTGGGTGTGATAATGCTCGGCTTCTATGCCAAAGACCTCAACTTCAGCGGCATTCTCAGCGATCCCGTGGCCACTCTCAGCAGCGGCGGCGGTGCCACATTCCTTGGCCTGCCCGTGCTCACGTGGTCGCTCATATTCATCTTCATCGGCGGCGCCGGCAAGTCGGCCATGTACCCCCTGCACATCTGGCTGCCCGACGCCATGGAAGGCCCCACGCCTGTGTCGGCCCTCATCCACGCCGCCACCATGGTGGTGGCCGGAGTGTTCCTGGTGGCCCGCCTGTTCCCGCTGTATGTGATCGACGGCCTCTCGCTCAACGTGGTGGCTGTGACTGGTGCTTTCACCGCCTTCTATGCTGCCGCGGTGGCCTGTGTGCAAAGCGACATCAAGCGCGCCTTGGCATTCTCCACCCTCTCGCAAATCGCCTACATGATGACGGCGCTCGGCGTCAGCTCGGCTGCCGGCAGCGGTCCCGAGGGCGGCCTGGGCTATATGGCCTCAATGTTCCACCTGTTCACCCACGCCATGTTCAAGGCTCTGCTCTTCCTGTGCGCCGGCGCCATCATCCACGCAGTGCACAGCAACGAGAATTCGGCCATGCACGGCCTGCACAAGTATATGCCCATTTGCAGCTGGGCCTTCCTCATTGGCTGCCTCGCCATCTCTGGCATCCCGCCATTTGCAGGCTTCTTCTCGAAAGACGAGATTCTGGTGGCCTGCTACGAGAAGGGGCTCGGCTGGGGCCTGTGGATGTCGCTTGTGGCCGGCATGACGGCCTTCTACATGTTCCGCATCTACTTCCTCATATTCCACTGGAGCAAGCACGTCACCCCCGAGGGCAAGCACGAGCCCCACGACGCGCCCTGGACCATGAGCTTGCCGCTCGTGTGCCTGTCGGTGGTGTCGGTGGTGTGCGGCCTCGTGCCCTTTGGCAATCTCGTCACTGTCGACTGCAAGCCGCTGGTGACTCACACCAACTGGACTGTGGCAGGCTCGAGCGTGTGCATCGCACTCATAGGCATAGGCCTGGCGTTTAAGCTCTATTACAAGGAGAATCCCCTGCCGGCCCGCATGGCCGACTCGTGCCGCGGACTGTGGACTGCCGCCTACCACCGCTTCTACATGGACGAACTCTACCAGTTCATCA
>CALBLR010000158.1 GCA_937896015.1 uncultured Prevotellaceae bacterium
GCCGTGAACCACATTGCCGGGCATGCCGGCAGCCTTATGATTGACGCCGGCCGCATCACCGTGGGCGGCGACAGCTCGGGCGGCAACCTGGCCCTGGCCACGGCCATGTCGGAGCAGTGCCGCGCCCAGGTTGAGTCGCTGCTGCTGTTCTACCCCGTGACCAAGGCCATGCCCGACGGCTCGGAGTCGTGGCAGCGATATGGCAGCGGCTACGGGCTCGATGCCGAGCTGATGGAGGCGTTCAACCGCGCCTATGCCCTCAATGCCGATGCGGCTCAGCCCGCCGTCAGCCCAGGGCTGTGCAGCCCCAGCGAGCTGAGCCGGCTGCCGCGCACGCTGATTGTGGCCGCCGAGCGTGACATCTTGCGCGACCAGGGCGCGGAACTCGCCCGGCTGATTGGGCGCAAGGCCCGCCGTGTGGAATATGGCGGCGCGGTGCACATGTTCATCACAGTGCCCGGTCAAGACACCGCCTTCCGCCGTGCTGTGAGCGACTCGCTGGCATTCACGGCTGTCCCAAGAAAAAAATAATATTTCTTCTTTAAACTACTGATATCCAGTTACTTTAACGATTAAAACATGTGCGGTACATTTTGAAATGAAGTGGGTTTGCTATATTTGCCACAAATAGCAAATTGCCACAAAATGAGCCAAACCACTTACATTTTCAACCAACTCGTTGCCCACATTCCCAAAGACTCGTTTGACAGGCTGGTCAAACAGCGCAATGGCAACGCTTATGTGAAATCATTCAGTTGCTGGAGCCACCTGCTTGTCATGGTATGGGCACAGCTCACTTCCCGCCGCAGCCTTCGCGACATAGAGACATCGCTGCGTGCGCATTCCGACAAGCTGTACCGCATGGGCATCGGCACCGGCGTCAGCCGCAACAACCTTGCCAGCGCCAACGCCAGGCGCGACGTGTCCATATACCGGGAGCTGGCCCAGCGAATGATGCGGAAGGCTTCCGGCATCGGCGTCAAGGACGGGACGCTTGAGCTTATCAGGCACAGGTTTTGCCTGAACGGCTTCTTTGCGATAGACTCGTCAACGGTCACCCTCGACCTTAACAAGTTCCCGTGGTCGTCCCCGCAGCAGGATTGCGGCGGCGTCAAATTCCACACTATGTTCGACATTCTCCGCGGCGTTCCGCGGTCGTGCATTGTCACTGGACATGAGGAGCGGGACCAGACATTCATGGAGGACTACACCTACGAGAGGGGGTGCTTCTACATATTTGACAAGATGTATTTCAAAACCCGCGGGCTGTTCCGCGTAGAGGACTCGGGCGCATATTTTGTCACGAGGATAAAGAGAAACGCTGTGTACCGCGTCACGGAAAGCCGGCCGGTGTCCGGCACGCTGGTGCTGGCGGACAGGACTATAGAGTTCACCAACCTAATGAGCGTGTCGCTTACAGAGCGGCGGTGGCTTGACGATTTGGTGAATGGGTATTGTCCGCAGGAGTCCAGCGACAAACCTGTGCAACTCTCTATTTTCGATTCTGACATTTTGCTACAGTTGGAGCGTGAATAACCCGCATTTCTGAATTGTTAAAATTTCCTTGGGACAGCCGTGTGGCATGCCACGTCCGCCGCAATTCGCTGTAAATCGATTAATTGTGCATAGATAATTACAGCCGATGTAGGTTGCTTGGTGTGATTTAGCTTTCGCACTGGAGTAGGGCAGTGCCTGTTGGACGCGGCATGCCGCGTCCCCACACTAAATGGCTTATTTTGTGTGTTTTAGTATGATGCTGTTGTGGTGTCAGCTTTGCCACAGTTCGTGCGGCTTTGTGGCAATCGGCACAAATGCAATCACTTTTTCGGCGCTCCCGAGGAGGCGGAGGCTTTTCTGCACTGCCGTGGGGTTTGCCACAGCAACATTTTGCGGCGGTGAGGGTGGCGCTTTCGGATTTTATGCTTATTTTTGTAGATTAAATAGAAAAAACAGTATGCGAAATCTGACATTGCTACTGGCTCTTTGCACGACAGCCTTTGCGTCGTGGGGCCTTAACGTGAATACCACTTCGGGCAACCTTGCCTCGGCAGTTACTGACCACAGCATCTCTGCGCTCACGGTAGAGGGCACTATGGATGCGCGCGACTTCCGCTTTATTGCCGACTCGCTGCGCTCGCTCACGTCGCTCGACTTGAGCGGGGCGAGCGTTGAGGCTTATTCCAATGCCGAGAAGCCCGTGTTTGGCACCGTGGCCGACTATGAGGCCGACGCCATTCCGCCCACGGCCTTCTTTGGCATGGGCCTGCAGCAGGTGGCGCTGCCCGCCGGGCTGCGCACGGTGGGCCACGCGGCCTTCACGGGCTGCACCGGTCTGCGCCAAGTGGCGCTGCCCGCCACGGTCGACTCCATTGGCAGCTATGCCTACAGCGGCTGCACTGCCCTGACGGCCGTCACTCTGCCGGCCGGGCTGCGCATTGGCGAGGGCGCGTTTGCCCGCTGCACGGGGCTGCTGAGCGCATCGGTGCAGTGCGGCAAGGTGGGCGACGGCGCCTTTAAGGGCTGCACCGCCCTTGCCACTGTCGACTTGGGCCGCGGCGTAGGCCAGATAGGCGCCGAGGCCTTTGCCGGCTGCACGGCCCTCACCGCCCCGGCTGTGGCCCGGGAAAGCGCCATCACGGGCATCGGCCAGAGTGCGTTTGCCGGCTCGGGCGTCAAGGAGTTTGACTTCAAGGCCTGCAAGGGCCTCACCGAGATTGGGCAGTGGGCGTTTGCCTGCACGCCGCTGCAAAGCGTTGTCCTGCCCGAGGGCGTAGAGGCCGTGGGCGACGGTGCGTTTTTCTACAACGCCAGCCTCGAGCGGCTGCAGCTGCCGTCGAGCGTGGTGCGCATAGGCGACTTTGTGCTGGCCGGCAGCAACGCCGTGGCCACCGACTCGGTGCTCAACCGCGGCCTCACTGAGGTGGGCAGCTATGCCCTGTATGGCTGGAACCGCGTGGCGCGCCTCATAGTGCCGCGCACGGTTGAGAAAATAGGCACCAGGGCCATGGCTGGCATGACGGCCCTGCGCGAGCTGCTGGCCGAGCCCATGGCGGTGCCCGAGAGCGCCGACAGCCTGTGGGCCGGAGTCGACCCGCAGCGGGTGACGCTGTATGTCAACACCGCCGCGCTGGCCGCCTACAAGGCCGCCCCGCAGTGGCGCGAGTTTAAGATAATCGACAACCCCACGCTCAGCGTCGACAACGTTGAGGCGCAGGCCGCCAGCGTGAAGGCCCGCTTCAGCGGCGCCACACTGGTGGTGACCTCGTCCGAGCCCATGGCGCAGGTGAGCCTGTTCGCCCCGTCGGGCATAGTGCTGAGCACAGTGACCCCGGCCGGCGAGCGCGCCGAAATCGACACGCAGGCCTATGCGGGCCGCGTCTATCTGGTGCAGGTGGCGCTCAAGGGCGGCGCCAAAAAGGCCTTCAAGC
>CALBLR010000159.1 GCA_937896015.1 uncultured Prevotellaceae bacterium
GCCGCCATAGGCCTGCTCACATCGCTTGTGACGTCGCTAACCATGCGCCGCCGCTTGCGCTACTGACGCTGCGATAAAGACATTTTTTGTTTTAAGTCGGCACGGCAGTCCCACTCGGGCAGCCGTGCCGACTCCGTTTCTTTTGCAACGGAACTGTAGCATGTGTTACAGTTATTTTTACAGGGCTGTGACGGCATTGTAATGAGGCGGGGATAATTTTGCAGCGTTGAAACAAAACTGTTATGATTATGAAAATTAGAAGGTTTGCCATTATGGCGATGGCTGTTGCAATGCTGGCTGCCACCTCGTGCAGCGATGCCGACCAGCCCGAGGCAGGGCAGGTGCTTAACGTCAAGGGAGATGTGAACGGCGTGTGGAGCCGTGGCTCAATTGTTAACGTGGATGGCGACATCGTGGTGCCCGAGGGGCAGAGCCTCACCATCGAGGAAGGTGTGAAGGTGAATGTGTCGGGCGCAATAAAGGTCGACGGCAATTTGTATTGCAAAGGCACCGAGCAGGATCCTATAGAGATAAACGAACCCTCGGCCGAGACCTACTGCCCGGCTCCTGCAGCGGCCGGCGCACGCCGCATGGCGTGGCAGGGCATTAAGGCATCGGCCACATGTGGCGAGATGCTGATTGAGCACACCATGATAGGCGGCTCGGGCGTGGATGGCGCCGTGGTGAGCTATGACAATGCCGATGGCCGCTGCGTGGTCGACGGCAGCGAAATTTATGGCGGCAATGGCGGCGCGCTGGCTGTGAACTGCGCCGTGGCTGTGGTGAGCGGCAACAAATTCGTTGACAACGGCGGTGACGCCGTCACCATCAGCGCGGCCAAGGCCGACGTTGACCACAACATGATATATGGCGCCTCCGCAAGCCCGGTGCGCATAGCCCGAGGCACGGCGCGGGTATACAACAACACTCTGGCCAACTCTGGCTGGCTTGCCCAGAGTGCGGCTGTGGTGGCTGCCGATGGCGTTAGCCTGGGCGCGTTCAACAATCTGCTGGTGAACTGCAACGGCCGCATCGAGGCCGGCGCCGACTCGGAAGTGGACTACAACTACTACTGCACAAGTCAGAGCGATGTTGACCCTGGCTTTATGCCCGCCCCGGCTGTAGGCGGCAGCCGCCGCTTCGATGCCCACAGTGTGGTGGCCAGCGGCGACGACAAGAGTGGCAACCCCGGCTTTGTCGACTATCCGTTTGGCAGCGTGGCCATAGGCTCGGGCTACTACAATCCGCTTTGGGACATGCACCTGTCGTCATCGTCTGCTGCGCTGAGCGGCGCCTATGCCGGCCATGATGCAGCCTTTGCCCCAGTCCTTGCCGGAGGCGTGAATGTGGGTGGCGGCGTGTTTGCCCCCAAGGCTTCAAATGCATGGTTTGGGGCATACGGCCCCGAGCGCATTCCAGAAGTGAGCTCGATGCCCTGACGGGAAACAGGCTTCTCATTAACCCCTGTGATACATAAAGGCGAAACCGCCAGTGCAGCACAATT
>CALBLR010000160.1 GCA_937896015.1 uncultured Prevotellaceae bacterium
GGCGGTCGTCACCGTTGGCTACCGACCGGCTGATGCAAATCATCAGGCCGAAGGCCACGCTGGTGACCAGAATCGACGTGCCGCCCTTGCTGATGAGCGGCAGCGGCTGGCCCGACACTGGCATCGCACCCACGTTGATGGCCATGTGGCACAGGGCCTGGCAGGTGATCATTGCCGCCATGCCCATTATGAGCAGAGCCGGCAGCGAGCGGCTGCAGCGGCTGGCTATGATTGCAGCGCGCGACATAAGCGCAAAGTAGAGCATAAGCACTATTATGCCGCCCACAAGCCCCGTTTCCTCTACTATGATTGAATAAATGTAGTCGCTGAAGGCCAGCGGCAGACGGCTGCATTCGCGCGAGTGGCCGGGGGTGACGCCTGTGATGCCGCCGTGGGCCTGGGCCATGCGCGAGAACATTTCCTGCGCATTGTCGTCGCTCACAGGCTCGTAGATCAGCGAATCGCTGTGAAGCCACTTCGACACACGGCCCTTTCGCATATCGGTGCGGTCGACGTTGGACTTTTCCTCGGCACGTGGGCCCACGGTCTGGTTGGTTTGCACCACGCTGTCGCTGCTGTCGTTGTGCGACTTTATGGCGTAGCCGGCGGCGCCCACTATGCAAAACAGCACGAGCACAAGAATTATGCGCCGCCAGCTGATGCCGCCCACCACCATCATCGAGAGGCTGATGCCCATCAGCAGGGCTGTGTTGGTGAGGCCGTCGCGCAGCATCAGCAGGCCGAACACGGCCACCACCACCACGCTGGCTATAAGGCCCCACATGCTCACATCGTTGTTCTTCTGGCTGCGGGCAAGGATAAACGCAAGCATCGTGACCACCGACAGCTTGGCCAGCTCGGCCGGCTGCACCGAAAAGCCCATAATGTATATGGCACGGGCGGCGCCGTTGACCACCTTGCCGGCCACCAACACATACAGCAATCCGCCCACACTGACAAACCACAGCAGTGGAATGATGCCGGTGAGCAGGTAGGTGTTGTTATACTTGATGCGGCTCATGGCCACTATGATGCCAAGGCCAAGCAGCAGAAAGCCGCCCTGGTTGATGATGGGCGAATACACGCTGCGGCCGGCCACTATCTGGCTCGAGGCCGAATAGCTCTCCACTATGGACACAATGAGCAGGATGAAGTAGATGCCCCATATCCACGAGTCGCCATACTTGCGCGTGAGCTCGCTGTGACGTTTGCGTTTTTCCTCCGACGACATTATCCGTTTTTCCTTTAATTTACTCTTTTTTGTCTTCCTGCATGGCGCGCACGCAGGCCTTAAACTGGCAGCCGCGGTCTTCCATGTTCTTGAACAGATCGAAACTTGCGCAGCAGGGCGACAGCAGCACGGTGTCGCCGTCGGCGGCCAGCTCGCGGCACTTGGCCATGCAGTCGGCCATGCTGTGGGTGTCGGCTATCACTGGCACCTTGCCGGTGAAGAACTTCAGCAGTTTGGCATTGTCGGCGCCAAGGCACACAATGGCCTTCACCCTTTCCTTTATGAGCGGCAGCAGTGGCGTGTAGTCGTTGCCCTTGTCCTTGCCGCCAAGAATCAGCACTGTGGGGCGGGTCATGCTCTCCAGGGCATACCAAGTGCTGTTGACGTTGGTGGCCTTGGAGTCGTTGATGTAGCGCACTCCGTCGATGGTGCCGGCATATTCCAGACGGTGCTCTATGCCCTCGAAGTCGGAAAGGGCCTTGCGAATCACGTCCTTCTTTATGTCGAGAATGGTGGCCGAGAGTCCGGCAGCCATTGAGTTGTAGACATTGTGCAACCCTTTGAGCGACA
>CALBLR010000161.1 GCA_937896015.1 uncultured Prevotellaceae bacterium
TGGCCATGCTCAAAGGCGAAGTGCCGCCCCAGACCCTTGACAAAGAAATGACCTGGGCCGAGACGGCACAGCACGAAAACGCCATCTATGCCAGCCGGCTGGCCCGATGAAGCAAAAAAACACAGTGCCACAGGCGCGCAATTAGCATTAAATTCGCTACCTTTGAACAAGCCTTTGCCTGCATGGCACAGGCCGCAACGACACACATCAACTACAAAACGCTGAATTCACATGCCACAATATGCCGAAATACTGCTGCCGCTGCCCATACAAGGCAGCTACACCTACCACCTGAACAGCGAGCTGCAAAGCACACTAAAAGTGGGATGCCGGGTGCTGGTGCCCTTTGGACGCAAAAAGATATACACGGGCATTGTGGAGACGATGCACGACAACGCTCCTGAGGGCTACGAGGTGAAAGACGTGATTTGCACCCTTGACCCCTACCCCATATTGCGCAACCCGCAGCTCAAGTTCTGGCACTGGATAGCCGACTACTACCTGTGCTCGGTGGGCGACGTGTATAAGGCCGCCGTGCCGTCGGGCCTTAAGGTGGAAAGCGAAACGTTTGTCAGCGTCAACCCCGACTATGAGGAGAAGATTCCGGGCGAACTGAGCGACCGCGCCAAGGCCGTGCTCGACTTCACAGCGCAGCGCGGACGCGTGCAGATCACCGACCTCACACGCGCCACGGGGTTCAAAAACGTGGAGGGACTGGTGAGCAAGATGCTTGAAATCGGCGCCATTCATGTGTCGGAGAAAGTGATTGACAGCTACCGGCCAAAGACCGAGACTTGCGTGCGCCTCACGGCCGACCGCAACGACGACGAGGCGCTGCACGGCATGTTCGACCAGGTGAGGCGCGCAAAAAAGCAGGAGTCGCTGCTGCTGGCCTACCTCGACCTGAGCGGCTGGATGCAAAAGGGCAAGCCGCTGAAAGAGGTCACCAAAGAGCAACTGCTGAAGCGGGCCGATGCCACGCAGCCAGTGCTGGCCGCAGCACGGCAGCGGGGACTCTTTGAGATGTACAAGCGCGAAATAAACCGATTTGCCGACCTTGGCACGGCCCTTGCGCAGCCGCCCGAGCTCACCGCCGAGCAGCAGCAGGCCTACACCGAGACGCACCAGCAGCTGCGCGACCACAGCATAGTGCTGCTGCACGGCGTCACCTCGAGCGGCAAGACGTCGATATACATGCACCTCATCGACGACGCCCTGCGCCATGGCAAGCAGGCCCTGTATCTCGTGCCCGAGATCGCGCTCACCACCCAGCTCACAAGGCGGCTGCGGCGCGTGTTTGGCGACCGTCTGCTGATATATCACAGCAAATTCAGCGACAACGAGCGGGTGGACATATGGAAGCGGCTGCTCGACAGCCACGAGCCATGCGTGGTGATAGGAGTGCGCTCGGCAGTGTTTCTGCCATACGGCAACCTGGGCCTGGTGGTGGTGGACGAAGAGCACGACGCCAGCTACAAGCAGCAAGACCCCGCGCCTCGCTACAACGGACGCAACGCGGCACTGGTGCTGGCCATGATGCACGGAGCCAAGACGGTGCTCGGCTCGGCCACACCGGCCATCGATGTGTACCACCACGCCCGTAGCGGCCGCTATGGGCTGGTGACGCTGAAAAAGCGGTACGAAGGCATCGAAATGCCCGAAGTGAGGGTTATCGACACCAAGCTGGCACGCAAAAAGAAAGAGATGAAAGGCATATTCAGCGATGAGCTGACGCGCGAGTGCCGCCACGCCATTGAGCGCGGCGAACAGGTGATACTGTTCCAGAACCGGCGCGGCTACTCGCCCATGGTCACCTGCCGCACCTGCGGCTGGATTCCGCGCTGTGTGAACTGCGACGTGTCGCTCACCTACCACAAGCACCTGCACACGCTCACGTGCCACTACTGCGGCCACACCATGACGCTGCCCACCGTGTGCCCCGCATGCGGCGGCACCGAAATCGAGGTGGTTGGCTACGGCACCGAGCGCATCGAGGATGAGATTGACAAGGCGTTTCCAGGCGAGAAGATTTCGCGCATGGACCTCGACACCACACGCAACAAGAACAGCTACGACCGCATAATCGACGAGTTTTCAGAGCATAAGACCAACATACTGGTGGGCACGCAAATGGTGACCAAAGGGCTTGACTTCGGCGGTGTGAGCATTGTGGGCATACTCAACGCCGACACCATGATAAGTTTTCCCGATTTCAGGTCGAGCGAGCGCGCCTTCGACATGATGGAGCAAGTGGCCGGACGGGCCGGACGGGCACACAAGCGCGGCGAGGTGATAGTGCAGACATCGCAGCCCGACGACCCCGTGATAGGCTTCGTCAAGGCGCACGACTACGAAGGCTTCTATGCCCACGAGCTGGAGGAGCGCAGGCGG
>CALBLR010000162.1 GCA_937896015.1 uncultured Prevotellaceae bacterium
ATGTTGCCTGGTTCTGAAGGGCCGTTTTCGAGCCCGGCCAGCAGGGCCATTCCGGTCACAGCTCCGCATGTGAGCCTTAGCCGGCCCATGCCGCCGCCCATCGAGGCCGCCATGGCTGCGAGTGTGTCGCGGCTTATGCGGCCGGCATACACGTCGGCAAATGCCAGGGCCACCGCCTGGGCGCAGTTGTAGCCCTGCTTGAATAGCTCTACGCCGCGTGCGGCGCGCTGCTCAATATCGATGTTGATGCTGTTGTTGTCCATAGTCAATAAAGTAACATTTAGTAGCTCGGCTACAAATATAGCTATTTTGCCGCAATGGGCAAAAAAAGGCAGAAGCCCGATGTTGAAAATCAGGGCTTCTGCCAGCAGTTTCCTAACTATATGCGTTGATGCTTATGCGCTGATAGCTGGGAATAGTCGGTTGCGTTAGTAGTTTTGTGCCAGAATCTGGAAGTACGACTGCGGATGGTTGCACACGGGGCACACCTGCGGTGCGCTTTTGCCCACCACGATGTGGCCGCAGTTGGCGCACTGCCAAATGCAGTCGCCATCGCGTGAGAACACCACGCGCTTCTCCACGTTGTCGAGCAGTTTGCGGTAGCGTTCCTCATGAGCCTTCTCGATGGCTGCCACGCCAAGGAACTTTTCGGCAATTTCGTCGAAGCCCTCTTCGCGGGCCTCCTTGGCCATGCGCTCATACATGTCGGTCCACTCAAAGTTTTCGCCTTCGGCTGCGGCCTTCAGATTGTCGGCAGTGTCTTTGATGGCGCCGCCTTCAAGCAGCTTGAACCACATTTTGGCGTGCTCGCGCTCGTTGCGTGCGGTCTCCTCGAATATGGCAGCTATCTGCTGGTAGCCGTCTTTGCGTGCCTTAGATGCAAAATAGGTGTACTTGTTGGTGGCCTGCGACTCGCCTGCAAACGCCTCGCGCAGGTTGGCTTCTGTCTTTGTCCCTTTAATATCTTTCATAACAGTAAGTATTTGATATAGTTATTAGTGTTTTGTGTATTCAGTCGCTTTGCTTTTTTGCGACACGGCAAATATACGTCAAATTTTTGAACAGACAAATAAAAATAATTGTAATAATTACAATTTTGATATTATTTCACACTTTTCACCTGTTTGGGTCAACAAATTTCACGCACACAGGCATACTTACAGACACATCACTGCCTGACACGTGCGTCAGCAGGCCCGATTCGGCATCGCGTGCATACACCTGCACTGCATTGCTGTCGCGGCAGGCAGCCATCAGCAGCCGTCCGTCGGGCGTTATGGCCAGGCTGCGCGGATGCCCGCCTGTGGGCTGGAAAGCCACCACCTCGGGCAACCCCTCTGGGGTGATGCGCATAATGGCCACGCCGTCGCATCCTGAGCAGCGCACGCTGGCATAGAGTGTCAGCCCGTCGGGCGACAGCTGTATGTCGCCACCGGCACCGCTTTGGGCTATTTTCACCGACTGCAGCAGTTGCAGCCGGTCCGATTCGCTACTATAGCCGAACGTCATCACCTCGCAGCTGAGTTCGGTGAGCACGTGCAGCATGGTGCCGCTGCGGCTGAACACAAAGTGCCGCGGCCCGCAGCCATCGGCCACCCTCACCACACGCTCTTCGCTCAGGGTCGGCGTCCCGCTGCCGCCATGCCCAATGCGCATCACATACAGGCAGTCGCCGCCCAGGTTGGTGGCTATGAGCCGCCGTCCGTCGGGCGTGGGCATGGAGAAGTGCAGGTGGCTTGTGGCCTGGCGTGGCGGTGAGCCGTGGTCGTCCCACTGCAGCAGCTGGCGGCATGCCGCCACTGTGCCGTCGGCATTGATGCCGAGCACGGCCAGGCTGCCGCTGCCATAGTTGGCCACAGCCAGAGCGCCGGTGCCAATCATGGCAATGTGGCACGGACTCCAGCCGCACGAGTTCACGCTGCCAAGCACGCGCATCCTGCCCGTGTGGCAGTCGAGCCCTATTGCGGCCACCATCGAGTCGTCGGGGCCGTTTTCGCTCACGGCATAAATGCGGCTGTGGTCGGGGTTTATGGCCACATACGACGGGTTGAGCACCTGCACAGCCGCCAGCTGCGTGGCCGTGCCCGACACAGGCTGCACCCCGTAGGCATACACGCCCTTCGAGCCGCTGCTGGTGTAGGTGCCCACTATCATCAGCAGGCCGGGGCTGGGGATTGTGGTTCGTTTAGTGTCCATACACAAGCCGGTCGGTGTTCATGCGGTTCATATATTGCTGTATGAGCGACTTCAGCTCTTGCTCCATGCGCTGCTGCGTGCCGCCAGGCAGCTTGCCGGCCACGTTGTGCAGCAGCAGCGGGTCGTGGCGGTAGTCGTAGGCTGCTTTCACCTGCGAGCCCTCGAACTGGATCATGTAGTCGCCTTTCACATACTGGTAGATGCCGTTGTTGTAGCTCACTGCCCACGTCTGTGCGGCGGGCGTGCTCAGCAGGTCGGAGCCGAAGGCCACATAAGGCTTGTCGTAGCCCAGCGCGCCCAGCACGGTGGGCATGATGTCGATTTGCTGCGCCACCACATCGGTGCGCTCGCCTGGAGCTATGCTGCCGTCGGGGGTGTAGAAAATGATGGGTATTGAATACAGGCCCAAGTCGGTCTGGTATTCGGGGTGCTTGTTCTGGTTGGTGTGGTCGGCCACAATCACAAACAGCGTGTTGCGGTACCACGGCTGCCGCTTGGCCGCGTCGAAGAAGCGGCGCAAGGCGTGGTCGGTGTAGCGTATGCACTTCAGTATGGGCAGGCCGCCCTGCTCGGGATACTGCGCCGACAACTCTTGCGGCACCTTAAACGGGTGGTGCGACGAGGCCGTGAACACGGCCGACATGAACG
>CALBLR010000163.1 GCA_937896015.1 uncultured Prevotellaceae bacterium
CGTGGATGGGGGCCGACAGCGCGCGCCACTATCAGTGGTATCCGTTTATGAACATGGGCCATGTGCGCCTGGCCTCAGTCACTGGCGACGCGCGGCTTCGGGCCGAGTTTGTGCGCAACATCCGCGCCGGCATCGAGCGCGTGTATGAGCGCGGCCGCAATCACCCCTTCATGTGGGGAGTGCCTGGCGTGTGGTGCTCCAACAATCTGACCACGGCCATGCTCACGCAGTGCATCCTCTACCGCCAACTCACTGGCGACCGCACGTTTGAGGAAATGGAGGGCTCGCTGCGCGACTGGCTGCTGGGCTGCAACCCGTGGGGCGTGAGCATGGTGGTGGGACTGCCCGAGGGGGGCGTGTATCCGCGCCAGCCGCATTCGGGCTACGTGTTTCAGAACATGGGCAGCACCCCTGGCGGCCTTGTCGACGGCCCGGTGTATGCCTCCATCTTCAACAGTCTCAAGGGCGTGAACCTGGTCAGCGGCCTGCGCGTGAGCGAGGCCAACAACTACTTTGAGTTTCAGCCGGGTGATGTTGTGTATCACGACAACATGGCCGACTACAGCACCAACGAGCCCACCATGGACGGCACGGCATCGCTCACATTCCCCTTCTCGGCCTACGACGCCGAGGGGCAGCAGCAGACGGGCGTCGCTGCCGACCGCAACGTGTATGAGCCTGAGGGCGGCATCATTCAGGGCGACCCCAAGCAAAAGCGTGTGTGCCTCGTGTTCACGGCCGACGACATGGCCGATGGGGCCGATGAAATAATATCCACGCTCAAGAAAAACGGCATCAAGGCCGGATTCTTTTTCACCGGCCGCTTCCTCGAGACTTACCCCGATGTGGTGCGCCGTCTCATTGCCGACGGCCACTATGTGGGCAGCCACAGTTATGGCCATCTGCAGTATGCCCCGTGGTCGTGCCGCGACTCGCTGCTCATCACACGCCAGCAGTTTCAGGCCGACATGGCCAAGAGTTTCGAGGCTCTGGCCCGCTTCGGCATCAGCAAGCAGTCGGCGCCTTACTTCATTCCGCCCTATGAGTACTACAATTCCACCATTGCGGCTTGGGCGCGCCAGCTGGGGCTGCAAGTCATCAACTACACCCCCGGCACAGGCACCAACCAGGACTACACTACGCCGCAAATGGGTCCCATCTACCGCTCGAGCAGCACGCTGCTCAGCAGCCTCTTCGGCTACGAGCGCGCCCACACCGTGTGCGGCCACTTCATCATGGTGCATCTGGGCACGTTCAGTGAGCGCACCGATAAGTTCTACCATCACCTTCCGCAAGTCATCAGCCGCCTGCGCAAGCGCGGCTACACTTTTGTGGGCGTCGAGCAGATGCTCGGCCTCGGCCTGCACTGAGGCCACTCCGATAAGCACGAAAGCCACCCCGCAGCTAATTGCGGGGTGGCTTTCGCTTATTATATATAATAATGTGTAGTGGTGGGTTGCTATTGCACCCTTATCCTGAACACGCGTATGCCCAGGTTGCTGCGGTTGCGCCGCAGCATCTCCATCATGTCGTCGGTTTCAAGCTGCACCTTTTTGCCCACGCTCGACGCGTCCAGCAGATACAGCCTCCCGTCCTTCTTCTCTATCACTCCCATGTGAGTCACGTCAAGGCCGTCAATCTTGGTCACCAAAGCCACAAAGTCTCCGCTCCTAAGCTGGTCAATCAGCTTCTTGTTGTGCAGCGACTCCTTTTTGATGTAGGCAAAACGGTGGTTGCGGTAGCCAATCTCCAGACTGCGCATTTTCTCAAACGTGGCGCTGTCGGCCAGGGCAGGGTAGGAGCTGCGGTGCGTGGTCATGAAGTCGAGCGTCTTAATCATATATCTGGCCCCGTCAAGGTCGCCGGTCACTTCAGTCAGGTTGCCTCGGCTGGTGTTTTCCACCGCCCATTCGCTAATGTAGTGCAGCCGCGAGGTGTATCCGTTCATTTCGCCGCCGCGGTAGCGTATGCTCTCCAGGTTGGCCGCATAGTCGCGCCACGAATACCGCCCCGTCATTGTCGTCCGCGCCAAGGCATACAGCGTTTCCACAAAAGTGGTGCAGTCCAGTTCGTCGATGTCAATAGTCAGCATCTCGGGCGTGCCCTCAAGCGTCTGCGCCACATAGGGGCGTCCCATCAGCTCATGGGCATAGAGGCATACAAGCTCGTTGGGCGACTTCAACCCGCTTTCCACTCCTTTTTTCAAAAGCTGGTTTATTTCAGTGGTGTCGTTGGCGCAGTGGAAGCGCATTTGTTGCAGCGTTACGGCAGCAGCGCCGCTGCCGCCCATCATCATGCCGCCAGCGGCCAAAATCAGTGAGTAGATAAATTTCCTCATATAATATAATTTTTATTTCCGACCACAAAAATACGTAAATCTCTCCGATTTTCCTAATTCCTCCGCCCACCCCGCCAGCCAAGCCCGTAAGGCCCAAAAAGTCCCCGAAACATGC
>CALBLR010000164.1 GCA_937896015.1 uncultured Prevotellaceae bacterium
GCCCAGGGCAGCAAGACTCAGGGCAATGTCGTCTTCAAGGCCTCGGATTTTTGAGATGCGCACGCCGTCTTGCGGCACAATCTCGAACAGGGTGACAGTGGGGCCCACGTGCACCTCGATGTTTTTTATCTCGATGCCATAGTTGCGCAGAGTGTCGGTGATGCGGCGCTTGTTGCTCTCCTGCTCCTCCACATCAACGCGGTCGGTGCGCATCTCTATTTTTTGCAGCAGGTCGAGCGTGGGAAAGTGATAGTCGGTATACTCATAGGTGGGGTCGTTGAAGCGCTCACCACTGGGGTGGCTGGTCTTGGCAAAGTCCTTCATCTGCTCGGCCTCGCCAGCGGGCTCAGGCTCGGGCTTCACAGGCTCGGGCACTACACTGGTGCGGCGGCGCTTTGGCTGCGCTGGCGCGGGTGCGGGTGCAGCATGGTCGAGCGGCAATGGTTGCGGTTCGGGGGCTGACGGCTGCTCGGGCTGACGCTTGGCAGTGGTTTTGTGGCTGTCGCCGAGAAACGTCTTCATGCCTTGCTGCTGGCCTTCATCCGAAGCGTCGTCGCGCAGGCGGTCGTTGATTTTGCTAAGGCGCTTGCGCGCTCTGAAGTAGATGAGACTGATGGTGTTGTAGCACAGCAGCACCCACACAAGGGCAATGATAAGGTTGACGGCATACATGCCATACACGCCCACGAGCCGTTCGAGCCAAAGATTGGCAAAATAGCCAAACGCGCCGCCGAGCTGGAAGAATGTGACGGGAATGTCGTTGGTGAACACGCCCACCAGCATTGAGCAGGCAAATGTGCCATAGAGGCACAGCAGCGTGTAGGAGAAAAAGAACACACGCTTGCCCTGGCGCAAAAGGCGCACGCCAACGGTGATGAACCACAGCACTATGATGAATGCAGCCACCCCCACCCCATCGGAAATGAAGAACTCCGACACCGAAGCGCCGATGGCGGCCCCGGCGTTGTGGATTTGCGAGGCGTCGGCGGCGTTCTGCATCACGCCATACTGCGCCACGCGGCTCTGGTCGGCCTGGCCGGCCGAGAGAAACATGTAGCTGAAAAACGACAGAAAAAAGTAGATGCCGGCCAGCAGCATGGCCACGCCAGCGGCCAGCCGCGTGCGGTAGCTGCCAAAGAAGGCCGACAGGCGCTGCCCAACGGTGGTGCTGGCAGCCTTGCGCTCCTCTTCGAGCCGCTTTTTGCGCTTATACTCTTCGCTCTCGGTTAGGCCCGACGTGTCGGGGGTGAAGTCGTGTAATTCCTTTTCTTTATTTTGTTTCATGATCTAAAAAATTCTGCCTTCAGGCGCCATGGGCGCAAAATGGAGTGTAAAGATAGCGATTTTAATTGGGTTACAGAAGCAATTGGCGCCCGTAATGCCAGATTAAAATTCCGCCATACCGCAATGCAATTATATTATTTGCTGGTCGGTGCTATTTTATACTTTTCCATGAATTCAATTAACCTTGGAACATCTGAGTACATTTGGCTTAAGAATTTATTCAACTCTACATCAGTCATCTCTCCTATTGTTTTTTTCACTGTTATTTTCTTTCGATAATAAGTGACATTGTCAATCTTATAAAAACCAATCTTGCAGCCTTCATCGGCTACGGCCGCATTTTGAAGCAAAGCATCCGTTTTACTTTTCAAATCTCTGTCCTCGATATGCACAACAAACTCATATTCTGTTTCACCAGTACCCATTAAGCGCTTATAATCAAGCGGAATCCACTCAAAATGAATTTGCCAAAATTTGTTGCCCCAATCATTAACGCGAATTTGATAGAATTCACCCGAAATCATATTATTTAGATTGAATGTCCTATCAGAGCAAATATTGCTGAGAACGTGCAAAGTGG
>CALBLR010000165.1 GCA_937896015.1 uncultured Prevotellaceae bacterium
CTCCTGCTGCCTCTTGGCCTCGTCCTTGGCGCGCTGCTGCTGTTTCAGCTCATCGGCCTTTTGCTTCTGCTCGGCCTTCAGGGCTTCGGCCTGCTGTTTTTTGGCCGTCTTCACCGAGTCGTCGTGTGCCTTTTGCTGCTGTTGCTGCATCCGCTTGGCCTCTTTCTCGGCCTCTTGCTGCTGCTTGAGGCGAGCCTTCTCGGCCTCTTTTTGCTGCTTAATGCGCTCTTTCTCCTCCTTTTCGCGCTGCTTTTGCTGGCGTTCGAGCTGCTTTTGCGCTTCGTCTTTTTGCTTTTTGAGGTGCTTCACGTTGTCGGACTTGGCAGGCTTGTCGGCTTTTTCGGCGCGCACTGGCATCTTCACATCGGGCTTCATTGCCGTGTCGGCCGGTGCGGCCACTGGCTGCGGTGCTGGAGCAGGCTGCACAGTGTCGGCAGGTGCGGGCTTCACGGTGTCGGGGTTAGCCACTTTGGTCGCGGGCTGCACAGTGTCGGGCTGCACGGGTGCTGGCTGTGGCTTAGCCGACGGCTTTGCCGGCTCGGGCATGGCTGCTGGAGTGGCCGCCTTGGCTGGGCGCACGCTCTTGGTGCGCTTGGGCTGGGGTGCCTTGGCGTCGCGGCTGGCATCGTCGGTGGCGTGAGCCGGGATCTGGCGCTCCACCTTGCGGGTGTTCTGCTCCTCGAGATACTGGAAGTAGTCGGCAAACGAGCGGCCCTCGTTGATGAGCAGGTCGAAGTTTTCCTGACTTATTATCACCTGATGTGCCTGCGGCGGTATCACCTTGGCAGTGTCGGCATCCATCACGGTGCGGTAGTGCGCGGCCTCGGCATAGTTGGCGAAGCCCTTGACCACAAGCAGGCCCATTTCGCCAAACGTCATCTGCTCAAGTTCGAAGTCTTTGACCACAAACGAGGTGAAATTGTGCTTGGCCACCTCATAGAGCAGCTGGTTGGCCGACACCGAGTCGGTTGAGAACGCATACACAAACAAGTGCGGCTTGGTCTTGTCGTCCTTAAACGGCGTGAACTTCTTGTCGGCGGCCGTGGCCGTGGTGTCGTTGCTCAGGCGCACGGCCCACAGCATGCCGCGGGCATTGGTGGAGCCGCCGTTGAGCTTGCGGCCGCGGTTGAGCTGCTTCATCATCGACGACGCTGTGGGTGTGATGTCGGTCTCGGGATAGCGCTCAAGCATCTCTTTTAGTGTGGACTTGAACTTGTCGTAGTCCTTTTGCGTCACATAGCTGAGTGCGTCGATAAACATGAACTTGGGCATGATTTTCGACAGCGGATATTTGCGCATCATCTCGGCATAGGCGCTGTGCACACCCTGGTTGTTGTTGGCCAGATAGTCGGCATAGGCCTGCTCATACATGCGTTCCTGCTCGCGGTCCATGCTCTTCAGGTTGTCGAGGTAGTTGGGGTCCTTCATCGCCAAACCATATTTTGAGTCGGCAAAGTCGGCGACTATGCGCTGGCGGCACTGCTCGGCCTTAGCCACATCGCCGTTGCGCATATACATGAGATACATGTTATAGTAGGTGTCGAGACGGTACACATTGTCGGGGTAGCGGCGCAGCAGTTCGTTGAACTCATAGGCCGCAGCCTCGTAGTCCTCAAGTTTGTCCTTAAGAATCACACCCATGTTGTAAAGGCCCTCCTGAATTATGTCGTTGGCCGTCTGCACCTCTTCGGCGGTCTTTGGAATCTGCTTCAGATAGTATTCCTCGTAGTGGGGGTCTTCGGCGCGCTTCAGGGCCTTTTTGTCGACCTTCGACGAGTCGGCTCCGGCTGCCGACGCAGTGTCGGCAGCGGCGGTGTCACCGTCATCGTCATTGAGCGAGAAAGTGGCCTTGTTGCGTCGGCGCCAGTCGTCCTCGAGTTTGCGGTTGCCCCACTGCTGCTGGAAGGCGGTCTTGCCGGCGTTTTTAGTGGCCGTGTTGTAGAAATACCATGAGTTGTCGGTATTGATGGTGTAGGACGCCGGCTGCTGGCTGTTGTTTTTCAGCGCACTGCCGCTGGCCGACTGCTGCGCCAAATATTCCTCGCGCTTGGCGTTTTCAGCCTCTTCCTTCTCCTTCTTTTTCAGAGCGTCGATAATTTTTTTTATCACCGCCTTCTGCTCATCTGCCGACAGTCTTGACAGGCGCAGCAGCGAGTCTTGCAGGGTCACGTTTTGCGAATACACGGCCAGTTCGTCGAGCACATCGCTGCGGCGCTTCAGCACCTTGTAGTTGGGATACTCCTCGCTGAGCTGCGGGATGGCCTCGGCATAGCACGGCTGGGCAAGGTCGTATTTGCGCTGGGCAAAGTAGATGCCTCCCAGCGTGATTTGGCTTATGGCCTTGTCGATGCCGTTGCGCGTGCTCTTCTCGGCCGCAGTCACATAGTTGGCCACGGCGTTGGCCGTGTCGCGGCGCGAGAGGTAGATGTTGCCAATGGCGTAGTATATCTGGTCGAGATACTCCTTGTTGCGGTCGTAGCGGGCCATCGACTTCAGCGACTTTATCTCGCCGTTGATGTTGTTGCCCTGATACACTGCGCTCTGCTTGATGCGCGCGTTAAACTTGGTGCGGTAGGTGGAGCCGCTGTGGCTGCCGGCGCGGCGGAAGGCCTGATAGGCGAGGTCGCTTTGCCCGGCGTCTTCATACAGCTGGCCAAGCAGGAAGTTGAGGCGCACGCTCTGCGCGCCCTTCTGTCCCTTCACGGCCTCGGCCAGATAGGGAATGGCCTCGGCGTTGCGCTTGCACTTTATGTAGTAGTCGGCAAACGCCAGGTTGGCAAGCGCGCGCAGGCGCTTGTCTTCGATTTTGTCGATGTGCACATAGGCCAGCACATTGTCGGCCTCGGTGGTCCAGCCCATGGCGCAATAGCTCAGGGCCTCCCACAGCTCAGCCTCGGCCACGAGGTCGGGCTTCCACGTGAAGTGGCGCACTATGTAGTGGAATGTGGCGGCCGAACTGGTGAAGTCACCCTTCATATACTGCGCCTTGGCCATTGTGAACCAGGCATTGTGGATAAACGGGTTGTACTCATCTCGCTTGAGCCACTCCTTGTATTTCTCGTCGTTGCCCTTGCCGCTTTTGCGCTTGGGCTTCTTTTTGATAGAGTGCAGCGATATGGCCTTCTGCATTTTTTCGATGGTGCGGTCGAAGCTGGCGGAAGGCTGCGGCGCCTTGGGGTTGCTGTAGGCCTCGGCGGGATGTATGAACAGCTGCTGCGAGTAGTCGTCCTCGTAGTTGTCCTCAAGTTCGCGGATTTGCTCCTTGTAGTGCGTGATGCCGTTGTAATACACGTTGTAGCGCGTGTTGAAAGCCTGCCAGAAGCGCGATCCGGCAGTGTTTTTGCGGGCGCTGCACGACTGCATCACGGCCAATGCGGCAATCATGAGCAATGCCAGCGGCATGTGTCTGTATAGTAATCTCTTCACTCTGCTAATTTTGGGGTAATGATGTGACCTGTTGCCATTTCCAGGCAATAATATATAACGTGCGCTAAGGGGCTTTTATTGTGTGTGGCCGCCGGTGGTGTGCCGCTCGTTGTAGAGCATGATGAACTCGTCGTGTATGGGCTGCGGCATGACTATGCCACGGCGCTTCAGCGACCGCTGCCAGCCCATTAGGTCGGCGGGCAGCAGTGTGTAGAGCACGTCGCGAAACTGGTCGACCTCGGCAGGGGTATAGTCGGCCGCGCCTCGGCCACGGTAGGAGTCGAGCTCCTCGTCGTCGTAATACACCACTTCGCAGCGCCCGCTCTCGCCCTCCAAAATCATTTGGCTCGGGCACACCTCATTCACTCCGCAGCAGGCGTCGGTGCAGGCTGTTTCCGTAGTCTGGGGGCTAAACTGCTCCTCATCGGCGTGGACATCGCCACCCTTGCGGCGGCCGATGCGGTCGGCGGCATACAGCATCGCGCCCACCAGCAGCAGGGCAGCCAGCAGCACCAGCGCCGCCGCTATGCCGTGATGGCTGCCGAGCCACCCGTCCAATATATTGATTGTCAGAAATATTGTCATAGCCGTAATTGTATTTTCATCATTTTTTCACACCTGCCTCACAACAAATCCGCACTGGGCAAGGTGCTGCCAAAACTGCGGGTACGACTTGCTCACCACCCCGGCGTCATCTATCACAAGGCCGGGAAACTTAATCGAGGCAGGGGCAAACGCCATGGCCATGCGGTGGTCGTGGTAGGTGGCTATGCGCGGAGCGGCTGAAGCGGCCGAAACTTGTCCGTTCCAAGCCATGAAGTCGTCGCCAGTCTCCACGGCATAGCCCAATTTAAGCAGCTCGGTCTGCAGTGCCGAAATGCGGTCGGTCTCCTTGATGCGCAGCGTGTGCAGCCCCGCAAGGCGGTAGGGCACGCCCAGCAGGCAGAGCCACACGGCCAGCGTCTGGGCTATGTCGGGGGTGGAGGAAAGGTCCTCATCCACTATGGCTGTGTGGCGGCACGAGGTGTGCAGGTCGGTGCACACGCCGCAAGCACAGGAGTCAACGCCCAGCGTCCAAGCAATGTCGGCAATGCGGCTGTCGCCCTGCACGCTGGGCCGCCGCAGCCCTTTGAGCGAAATGCGCGACTCGGGCAACAGCGACTGCATTGCATACCAGTAGCTGGCGGCGCTCCAATCGGCCTCAACAGCCATGCTCTGCGGCTTGTAGCGTCCCTCGGCCACCACTATGCGGCCATGATGCATCTGCGCCTCAGCGCCCCACTGGCGCATTAGGCTCAGCGTCATTTCCACATAGGGGCGCGATGTGAGAAGGCCATTGATGCGCAAGTCAAGACCGCCGCGCAGCAGCGGGGCTATCATTAGCAGCGCGCTTATGTATTGCGAGCTTACGCTGCCGTCGATGCTCAGCCGGCCGCCGCGCAGAGCCCTACCAGCCACACGCAGCGGCGGATAGCCCTCGCGTCCAAGCCACTCGATGCCGGCCCCGAGCGACCTCAGCGCATCCACAAGCACGCCTATGGGACGCTGACGCATGCGCGGCGTGCCGTCGAGCGTGACCGTGCGCCCAGGCTGCACGGCAAAATAGGCGGTGAGAAACCGCATCGCGGTGCCGGCAGCGCCCACGTCTATGCTGTTGCCACTGCCGGCGAGGGCCTGCTGCACAGCGCGCGTGTCGTCGCACTCGGCTATGTGGCTCACACTGCCCGAGGGGCTGCACAGCGCACCTATGATGAGGGCACGGTTGCTGATGCTCTTCGATGCCGGCAGGCTCACTTCGCCCACCATGCGCTCGGGTGCTGTTAACTGGATGTCCATCTCTGCTTATGCTTTATTTATAATGCAAACTTAGCGATTTTTCGCCACACTTGGGGCCGGCAGGCAATGAAAAAAGCCCCACCTATGCGCGCGGCATCGGCGGAGCTTGTGTTATGTTGGCCCTATCGGGGGATGGCAGGGTTAGCGGCGCTTTTTCTTGCCGCCCTTGGCCGACTTGGCGCTTGCTTTCTTGTCGGCGGCTTTGGCCTGCTTGGCCTTAGCGCCTTTGGCTGCTTTGCCAGCCTTGGCCTTGCCGGGAATTGTCATCTTGTCGCCGGCGTCAATTTTGTCGCCCTTCAGCTTGTTGGCCTTGCGCAGCTCATCAACGCTGACACCTGTCTTCTTGGCGATGGTTATCAGGTTGTCGCCCTTTTGAATGGTGTAGTCCTGCGAGGCTGGCTGCTGCACAGCGGCTTGCTTCTTCTGCTTCTTGCCGCGGCTCTTGGCATCGCGGCTGCTACGAGCCGTCTTATAGGTGGTCTCCTGCGACTTGCCTGCCGAGGCTGCGGCCTTGCCATAGCGGGTCTTGCCCTTGCCATAGCGCGCGGTGGCTGCGGCATCGTCGTCGGCTGCGGCTTTTGCTTTTTGGGCCTTTGTGGCCTTAGGGGTTTGGGCTGCAGTGGCGCGTTCGGCAGCGGCCTTGGCCTTCGACTGCGGCACCTGTGGCTGGGCCTGCGGCTGCTGGCGGCGCGGCTGAGGCACCTGGCGGCTGCTCGACGAGGTCACTATCTCGTCGTCGATGCTGTAAGAGCCCTTGTATGCAGGCTTCGACACAGTGGTGCGGGCCGGCACGGGCTTAGGAGCGGCGGCCGACTTGTTTTCCTGCTCAACCACACTCACAGTGGCATCGCCATCGGGCTGCGCAGCGGCCTCCTGTGCGGTAAGCGCATCGCCAGGCAGCGAAGAGTCGTCGGCGCTCTTTTTCACAATTTTCAGCACCTGACCGCGACGCACACGGTTGCCGCTGATGCCGTTGAGGGCACGGATCTCGTCGGTCGACACACCATAGTAGAACGCTATGCCGGCCAGGCTCTCGCCGCGCTGCACCTTGTGATACACCGTCTGTTGCTGCTGGCCCGACTGCGCCGGCTCGGCGTCCACACTGTGGCTTGCGCCGCCAGGCTCCACCACCTCGCGCTGCGCATACAGGTCGGGACGGTAGCTGGCAATGCTGTCTTCGGTGAGGATGAAGCTGTAGATTTGCTGCGATGGCAGCGCCAGCGTGTAGGGGCGCGCGTCGCCCGGAATCACGTCGTGGCGGTATTGCGGATTGAGCACGCGTATCTCCTCAAGCGGAATGTTGAGAACCTTCGAGATCTGGTTGAAGTTGATGCGGTGGTTCACACTCACGGTGTCGACCACGATGGGCTTCTTGGCCAGCGATGGACTGATGTTGTGCTCCTTGAAATAGGTCATTATGTAGTTGGCCGCGATGAAGGCGGGCACATAGCCGCGGGTTTCGCGCGGCAGATAGTAGTA
>CALBLR010000166.1 GCA_937896015.1 uncultured Prevotellaceae bacterium
CGTCACCGCGGCTGCACACCTCGCCTATGATGCCGCTCACCGTGTGGCGCAGCTCGCTGGTGTCGGCCACCGCGCGCCGCATGAGCGCAGGCCACAGGCTGCGCTCTGGATTCTCAATTATTTTAATCGTTGCCATGATTTCACTCTGTTAGTTTTATCACATCACCATTTCCTCGATGTTAAGCACCAGGATGCCCTCGGCGCCCACACCCTTGAGCCGGTTGATAACCGACCACAGCTGCTTCTCCTCAAGCACGGCGTGCACCGAGCACCAGTGCTGGTCGGCCAGAGGCAGAATGGTGGGGCTCTTGATGCCGGGCAGGATGGCCACCACCTCGTCGAGTTTCTCGCGCGGCACATTCATGAGGATGTATTTCTTCTTCTCGGCCGTCTTCACAGCCTCGATGCGGAACAGCAGCTCGTCGAGAGCCTGCTGCTTATCGGCGCTAAGCTCACGCCCGCCGCCTATGAGCACGGCCTCGCTCTCGAGCGCCACCTCCACCTCCTTGAGGTTGTTGCTCACCAGCGTGCCTCCACTCGACACTATGTCGAATATGCCGTCGGCAAGCCCAATGCCCGGAGCGATCTCCACCGAGCCGCTGATGAGGTGAATGTCGGCCTTGATGCCGTGCTTGCTCAGGTAGTCGGCAAGGATGCGCGGATAGCTTGTGGCAATTTTGCGGCCATTGAACCACTCGATGCCCTTGTAGTCGGCATCCTTTGGAATGGCCAGCGAAAGGCGGCACTTCGAAAATCCCAGGCGGCGCAGAATCTCCACATTCTGCTGCTTCTCCATCACCTCGTTAAGCCCCACGATGCCGATGTCGGCCGTGCCGGTGGCCACCGAGTCGGGAATGTCGTCGTCGCGCAAAAAGAGCAACTCCACCGGGAAGTTGCGCGACGGCACAAGCAGCGTGCGCTTCACCGCCACCAGTTTGATACCGGCCGCGCCCAGGAGCTCCATGGTCTCGTCATAGAGGCGGCCCTTTGATTGTACTGCAATTCTTAGCATAGTTCTATGTGATTTTTTTGATTGATTAAGCTGTATTAAAACAAATCGGCCGGCTATCCCGATTGACTCAGGGAAAGCCGGCTTCTGAACAATGATGTATTGTGATGTGTGAATATGCAAATTTCATTAAGTGGCGACAATACACACAGCGTCATTCAGCTTTCCCACGGGCAGCCGCAATGATGATGGTGATGGTGTCGCTTGCTGAACATTTGCATTACAATAATTCGCTTTTACCGCAGGCAAAGTTACAACTTTTCGCTTAATTACCCAAAACCCACACACACCAATCCGCCATTTTTCACCGATTTGTTACTACTATAAGCGCCGTGACACAACTAAAGCAGGCAATCCGCCGGCGGCCTTGTGGGCGTGCCGGCGGATTGCCTGCTTATTTCTGGCCCGCGCAGGGCGGGCTTTGATGACGGTCGGTTTAGTAGAACTTGATGAGGTTCTTCTTAACTGTGGTGGCCTTGCTCAGGATGCCGTAGAGCATTTGCGGCTGGCCCACCACCTGTGCGCCGCGGGTGCGGGCGAACTGTGCGTCGAGTTCCTGCTTAGAGGGCTTGCGCTGGCTCTTCTCGGCCTTAACAACCTGGAACACCCAAACTGCGCTGTTGCCCTTCCAGGGACCAACCAGAACGCCTTGCTTGGCGGCTGCCACGCGGCCGTAGATGGCCGTTTCGCTCGGGTCGATCTTCATTGCCTGGTCTTGGGCGAAGTTGATTTCGGTGGTGTCGATTGCAGTGCCCATCAGCTTGGCATATGCCTGGAGGCTGTTGGCCTTGCCACCATACTGCTTCATCAGGGCATCGCCCTTCTTTGAGTTGCGCACCTTCTCGGTGAGGTATTTCTTCACCGGAGCATAGTCGGCGGGGAAGTAGTCGCCGTCGTAAACTGCGTCGAGAGCCACAACCACCAGAGTGTTGTTGTTGTCGGCGTCGAAGATGGGCGACACATCGCCAACCTTTGCCTCAAACGCCCACTTGATGGCCTTGCGGGTGTCGCGCAGACCGATGCCGAACTGCGGGTTGTAGCCGATTTGCGGAGTGCTGGGAGTCACTTGAATCTCAACGGCGTTGTATCCTGCCTTGGCGGCATTCTTGGCGAATGCGGCGGCGGTGGTGTTGCTGCTCACAAACTTCTGCAGGCGGTCGCGCAGGGCATCGATGGTCTTCTGGCTTGCGTAGGCTTCATAGCTTACGGCGGCCACGGTGTAGTAGGTCTTGGGGGCCTTCTTCTCAACCACCTTGCACAGGTAAGCGCCCTCGGCCTGCGACTGGAGCACCACATAGTTGCTGCCGGCTGCCGAAATCTTGTTTTTGAGCGAGTCGGGAGCCATGGCTATCTGCTGCCACTGTGCGGGCTGCACTTGCACGCCCTTCACCTTGGCAACCTCAGTTTCGGGCTTGCCACTGTTGAGCATGTTGAGCACTGAGTCTTGCAGCTTCTTGTCGCCTTGAACCACAACGGCTGCCACGTTCACCGAGTCGAGCGACTGCTCAACCTTCATCAGCTTGAACATGTTGTAGACGTTGTTCTGCGGTTCTGCGCGATACACAGCGCCGGCGCTTGCCCCCTTCACGAAGTCTTTCACCTTCTGGTCGCTGATTTGGTCGAGAGTCACCTTGGGGGTGTCGACCTTAAACTCGGCCATGGTGCGCACCAGGTCGAGGCCGTTGCTCTGCTGCAGTTTGGCATAAGCATCATTGATTTGCTTAGTGGCCACAGCCAAGTCGCTCTTGCTGGGGTTGATGTCAACCGAAATGTAGTGTATGTTGCGCACGTCCTCATCCTTGCGGAAGAGTTCCTTGCACTTGTTGTATTCTGCCTTAATCTCGCTGTCGCTCACGGGGTACTTGTCGTCGGCCAGTGTAGAGTAGTCTTTCTTCACAAAGTCGATGTAGCAAGTGGTGGCGCCGTCCTCCTGCATCTGCTTGCGGTCGAGGTCGTTGGCCTGCATCGAGCCAGTGACCAGCGCATAGAGCTTTTGCATGAGCAGCTGCTTGTACACCTGATCCTGCATGTCGTTCCATGCGGCGCGGATTTCAGTCACCTGCTGCTCCTGCACCTTATATTTGGTTGGGTTGGTGATGAAGTCGTAGGCCTGGGCGGGGCTTTGCACGCCCAGCTGCTGTGCAAACTGCACTGCGGCCTGAGCCGGGTTCTTGCCGGTGAGGGCTTCGCTCAGCTCGCTGTCGCTCACATAAATGCCCACCTTGTCGTATTCCTGCTCAAGGAGTTTCTCAAACACCATTTCGTCGAGCAGCTGCTCCTGCTGCACTGCGGGGTCTTGCTTCTGCTGCTGGTTTTGGTTTTGAGCGTTGAGTTTTTCGGAGCGCTTTTGGAACTCCATTATGTCGATTTTCTCACTACCGACCTTAGCTGCCGTCTGGTCATTGAAGAACGATCTGGCGGCCTGAACGCCGTCTTCAATGATGAAGGCGACCAGGCCCAGACCAATCACAATGGTCAAGATCACAGCTCTTTTTCTGATTTTTTCTAGTGCTGCCATTATTTGATGTTATTTGTTTTTATCTATGGTGGTAAAAAACCTTTTGTTTTTTTCGCCAAATTAACACGCAAAGATAGTAATTTTTACCTTAGTGCCAAAGCCATACGTGATTTTTCAATTAGTTTCAACCACTATGGCGGGGTTGATGGCTTTAAGATGCGCAATGAATTCGGCGCGATGCCGCGGCGAAATCACCACGCTGCGGCGCTTGCCATAGCACACCTCGATGCGCTGGCTCACCGACAGGGCGGGCGAGCTGAGCCATGTGCGGCACGGGCGCACAAGCGTGATTTCACCGACATTGATGCGCAGGTTCACAAGCACGGTGCTGCGCACGCGCAGTTCACGCCTGGCGGGATCGACGTCGTAGTAGGTGCCACGCAGTAGGTCGACGAGCAGGGCCGCATAGAGCAGCAGCATCACTGCCGACGTCAGAGCCGAGGCCAGCGTAGCAGGCACGAAGCACCCGGCCGCCAGCGGCACTGCCGCCGCCACAAGCACAGCAATGAGCCAAGCGTCGATGGCCGAGCGGAATCTGATGGTTGACATAAAAAAGGTCAGAACACAAAGCCAATGCCGCCCATTACATTGAGTTTTTGCGCACCTTGTCCAGCAATCACGTCCCACTGGCGGTTGAGCAGGTTGCCAGCCTCCACCCAAAGGTTGACGGCGGGACTGAAGCGATAGTTGGCGCTGGCGCGCAAATTCATCACATCGTCGAGCTTCAAGGCTTCCATTTTGTTCACTGTCTCGCCATCGGCATCAAGCGTCCTCGCGGCGGCCCACTGGCTGCGGCCCGTGCGGAAGTCGATGCCCAAGCCGACACTGAGTTGGCGGATGGGGCGCACCTTTAGGTCGGCGCTACCGGTGAGCTTGGCTCGGTCGATGCCGGTGAAATAGCCGCTCATGTATCCGTCGGCCTTATAGGTGGAGGTCTGCGGCGCATAGGTGGCCTTGGCATTAAGTTCTATGAGCGAGCGGTATTCATAGTTGAGTTCCGCACCCACCTTGTAGCCGCGCACATTGGGGTAGATGTAGCTGGCATAGGCGTAGGCCGATTCGTTCAATAAAGTGCCGTCGGCGGCACGCGCCACCAGCACCGGGTGCAATGCGCCCTTGGTTATGCCATAGCCGCCATACACGCGCAGGCTGAAGCCGCGGAACGGGCCAATCTTGAACCCGGCCTCAGCGTCGACGGGCACGAACGTGCTTTGCGGCATTTCTTGCGGAGTGCTGTAGCGGTAGTAGCGATACATGTTGTCGAGCAGGTTGAGGCGCTTGCCGCCCTGCGCGTCAACGTAGATGGCGGCGCCGTCGGCAACGCTCAGTTCAAGACGAACTGCGGGCGACAGGCGGATTTTAGCGCCGTCGCTAAACGAAAAGTCGACGTTGGCGCCAAGACGGGCGTGCATCATGCCGCTGCCCACGTGGTAGAACGGAGTGAGCGTGAGCATGCCATAGCTGCGCTTGCTGCCGTCGTGCGTCAGCAAGTAGATGTCGCTGTTGGCTTTAATGTTCACAAAGTTGCCGCGCAGGTCAATGCCCAGGCGCGACGCAGTGGTGCGGTCGTAGTCGAACCCGGCCACAAACTGCAGCGAGTTTTCCTTAAGGCCGGCATCGGAGGCAATCTCGCCCAAGCCTCGGTTGAGTCCGGTGTAGTTGTAATGCAGCGCAAGTCGGTAGTTTAGCAGTCCGTCGGTGAGGCTTGCCACGCCGTCCCAGCCGGCGCCGATGCGGGCTGTGAATATGGTCTGCTTGTTGTCGTCCCACGCCTGCGACTGGCCGCCGTAGTAGTTGAAGTTGTCGTAGTGTGCCAGAGCATCGGCCTTGAGCGTGCCGCCGCTGAAGCGGTTGCTCAGATCGATGCCAAACGTGTTGTCGTTGTAGCGCTGTTTAAGCCGCAGAGCCTCATCGGCAACCAGTTTAGAGGTGTTTTTGCCACTCCACGTGCTGTTGTGCAGAAACCAGGCCTTGAGCACTGTGGTGTCGTTGTCGATCAGGCGGTAGCCTGCGCTGGCAGTCATGTTGAGCTGCGTGCCGGCGCCCAGCATGGCATAGCCGCGTGTGGAGGCGAAGTTGTGCATGGTGCGGTAGCCATAGGGCAGCATGGTGGGAATCTGTGCGGGCAGCTGCGTGGGTGCGGCCCAATTGCTGTAGTTGAGTGTCACCTTTTGGGTGGCGGCAGCCTTTTTTACCCGCGGCAGGGCATTTTTCTTCGTGGCCTTTTTCTCAACAGGCACAAAGTCCTTTTCAAGCGTTATCTCCTGCTTCAGCTCGGTTTCCCGCGCCTGCTTGCCGGCGGCCGCGCCCTTCTTGGCCTGCTGCGCCTGGGCGGCAGCAGTGGTCAGGCACACGGCAAGGGCGGCTGTAACATATATCTTTTTCATATTGCGGAATTCTATATTATAAATAATGTAATGGTTGATGATACACGGGTCAGCGCTGGCGCGAGCTCTTGTTGTCGGCGCTTTGGTTGCGGCCTTTTTTGCTCTGCTTCGACGTGGCAGCCTTTTGCGAGGCGGCCTTGCCGTTGCGCTTCCACTTGTTGAGCCTCAGCTCAATGGCATTGAACGTCTCCTTATCCTTGCCTGGATAGTTGGCCTTGAGACTCTCAAGATATTCGCAGGCCTCAAACGTCTTGCCCTGGGCATTGTAGATGTCGCTGAGCAAAATGAAGCCCTGTCCCAACCAATAGTAGTGCGGTGTGCCGGCGTCGATGAGCGCGTTAAGGGTCTTCTCGGCGGCCTTGTAGCTCTTAGTGGCATACTGCAGCCGGGCCAGCTCTACGGCTGCCTGGGCGCCCTGCTCGGTCTGCACGTCGGCGGCCAGGCGCTTGAGGTCGGTCTGCGCCTTAGTGCCGTTACCCAGATGCGAGTTGGCAATGGCGCGGTTCAGCGTGGCCTCGCGCTCCTCGTCGGCTGTGAGGCCGCTGGTGGACAGCAGCAGCTCGGCATAGCGCGCAGTCTCCTTCCAGTTGGAGGCTTTGC
>CALBLR010000167.1 GCA_937896015.1 uncultured Prevotellaceae bacterium
CACCATGAAGGGCAAGGAAGAAATCAACCTTGAGTGGGGCGGCAAACTGGTGTTTATCAACTCGATTGTGGGCGGCGCCATCGACGCCCGCTTCATCCCAGCCATTGTAAAGGGCATTATGGACCGCATGGAGCAGGGCCCCCTCACAGGCTCGTATGCCCGCGACGTGCGCGTGTGCATCTACGATGGCAAGATGCACCCCGTTGACTCCAACGAAATCTCGTTCCGCCTTGCCGCGCGCCACGCCTTCAGCGAAGCCTTCCGCAACGCCAATCCCAAGGTGCTCGAGCCCGTCTACGATGTGGAGGTGCTTATGCCCAGCGAATGCATGGGCGACGTGATGAGCGACCTGCAGGGCCGCCGCGCCATAATCATGGGCATGGAGGAGGCCAGCGGACTCCAGAAGATCAACGCCAAGGTGCCGCTCAAAGAGATGTCGAGCTACTCAACCGCCCTCAGCTCAATCACGGGCGGACGCGCTTCATTCACCATGAAGTTTGCCGACTACGAACTCGTGCCGGCCGATGTTCAGGATAAACTCCTCAAGGCCTACGCCGAGGCTAACGCCGACGAAGACTAAGCACCATCGGCAAAACGAAAAAAACAGTTTTTTCATTGTTAATCCCAAGTGGGGAGAGTGGCCCGATAGCCGCCTCCCCACTTTTCTAAATATGCCTGCTCAGTCACCACCTCGGCAGTCAGCATTATAACAACGACAAAAAACAAATGGCAAGGACGCATGAGTCCTTGCCATTTGTTGCTATGCTGTGTGGCTGTGGTGGGCATCAGCCGCAGCGCGAGGTGCCGCAGTTGGTGCATATCAGGCAGCCCTCTTGATACACAAGGGTCTCCTGCCCGCAGTTGGGGCACTTCTGGCCGCTGGCGCGTGTGCCGTTGGGCAGATATTTCTTCAGTGCGCGCTCCACACCCATCTTCCAAGTGTTTATCGACTTGTTGTCGAGCTCAAGGCTGCTCACCAGCTTCAGCACCTGCTCAATGGGCATGCCGTAGCGCAGCACGCCCGATATGAGTTTGGCGTAGTTCCAGAACTCGGGGTTGAACTTCTCCGACAGCCCTTCGATGGTGGTCTTGAAGCCGCGCTTGTTGATGAACTGGAAGTCGTAGCGCTTAACACCGTTTTCGTCCACGGCCTTTATTATTTTGCCCTTGGTCACCGACTTGGGGCAGAATATGCCCTCGTCGTCGTCGGCAATGCCGGTGAATATTTCGTAGGGGCGGTTGTCGATGAGGCCGATGAACGCAATCCACTTCTCCTTGTTGTTTTGGAAGCGCACCACGTCGGCGTCGAGCTCGATGGGGCGCTTTAGTATGTGCTCCTCCTCGGCAATATAGTGGGCCTTCTTCTTTTTCTTGTCATCTTTAGTGATCGACACCAGCACACCGGCGCGCGACCCGTCGCGATACACCGTGCAGCCCTTGCAGCCACACTTCCATGCCTCCACATAGAGGTCGTTCACAAGGTCTTCGCTCACATTGTTGGGCAGGTTGATGGTCACGCTAATCGAGTGGTCAACCCACTTCTGCACGCGGCCTTGCATGCGCACCTTGTTGAGCCAGTCCACATCGTTAGAAGTGGCCTTGTAGTAGGGCGAGCGCTTCACCAGCTCGTCGAGCTGCTCTTGAGTGTAGTCGTTGCGCACCTCTATGCCGTTCACCTTCATCCATGTGATGAACTTGGGGTGGTACACCACATATTCCTCAAACGAGTCGCCGTTTTCATCGGTGAAGTCAACGTGCACGTCCTTGTCGCTGGGGTTCACCTTGCGGCGGCGCTTATACACGGGCAGGAACACTGGCTCAATGCCCGACGTGGTCTGCGTCATGATGCTCGTGGTGCCTGTGGGGGCAATGGTGAGGCAGGCAATGTTGCGGCGGCCGTACTTCACCATCTGCTCATACAGTTCGGGGTCGGCCTTGCGCAGGCGGCCTATGTAGGGGTTGTTCTCCTCGCGCTTGGCGTCGTAGATTTCAAACGCGCCGCGCTCCTTGGCCAGCTCCACCGACGAGCGGTAGGCAGCCAGTGCCAAAGTCTTGTGCACGTTTTCCGAGAAGTCGGTGGCCTCATCTGTGCCATATCGCAGCCCCATTGCGGCCACCATGTCGCCTTCGGCGGTGGTGCCCACGCCGGTGCGGCGTCCCTTCAGGGTCTTGTTCTGTATTTTGTGCCACAGGTTCAGCTCGGTCTGCTTCACCTCGGCCGTTTCGGGGTCGTGCTCAATCTTGTCGATGATCTTCTCGATTTTCTCCTTCTCAAGGTCGATTATGTCGTCCATTATGCGCTGTGCGCGTGCCACATGCTTCTTAAAGAGGTCGTAGTCGAAATAGGCGTCCTTGGTGAAGGGGTTCACCACATACGAATACAGGTTGATGGCCACCAGGCGGCAGCTGTCGTAGGGGCACAGCGGAATTTCGCCGCATGGATTGGTTGAGATGGTGCGGAAGCCAAGGTCGGCATAGCAGTCGGGCACCGATTCGCGTATTATGGTGTCCCAGAACAGCACTCCGGGCTCAGCGCTCTTCCATGCGTTGTGCACAATTTTGCGCCACAGCTTGGAGGCATCGATGTCTTTCTTGTAAAGCGGGTGGCTGCTGTAAATGGGGTATTGCTGCACATAGTCCTTGCCCTCGGTGGCGGCGCGCATAAAGTCGTCGTCGATGCGCACCGACACGTTGGCCCCGGTCACTTTGCCCTCTTCCATTTTTGCGTCGATAAACGCCTCCGAGTCGGGGTGCTTGATGCTCACGGTGAGCATCAGTGCGCCGCGTCGGCCGTCCTGCGCAACCTCGCGTGTGGAGTTGGAATAGCGCTCCATGAATGGCACGAGGCCTGTGGAGGTGAGTGCCGAGTTCTTAACCGGCGATCCCTTGGGCCTGATGTGCGACAGGTCGTGGCCCACGCCGCCGCGCCGCTTCATGAGCTGCACCTGCTCCTCATCGATCTTTATGATGCCTCCGTAGGAGTCGGGCTCGCCGTCGAGGCCAATCACAAAGCAGTTCGACAGCGACCCCACCTGGAAGTTGTTGCCGATGCCGGCCATGGGGCTGCCCTGCGGCACTATGTATTTGAAGTGCCTTATCAGCTCAAACACCTCTTCCTCGCTCATGGGGTTGGGGTAGTTCTTCTCGATGCGGGCTATCTCGCGGGCTATGCGGTGGTGCATGTCGTCGGGAGTGGCCTCGTAGATGTGTCCGAATGAGTCTTTCAGGGCATACTTGCTTGCCCAGACTCTCGCAGCCAGTTCATCGCCGTCGAAATATTTCAGAGTGGCGTCGTAGGCTTCGTTGTAGGTGTAAGTCTTTTTATCCACGTTTATTTGTTTTTTGTTTTCTGCTTTTTTTGTAAAGGTTTTGCAAATATAACAACAATCGAAATTACTTAAAAAGAAAATCGGCAAAAAATGATGGTTGATGATATTTTATAGTAATTCATT
>CALBLR010000168.1 GCA_937896015.1 uncultured Prevotellaceae bacterium
CACCGAGCCGTCGAACTCGACATTCTGCAGATTGGTGCCCTGGTAGTAGCCCACCACGCCGCCCACCGTGATATAATAGGTGGTGATCGACGTTGAGGCCACATTCACATTGGCCACCGAGCCCTTGGCATAGCCAACGAGGGCCCCGACGTAACGGCCGTAGGTGGTGATGTTGAAATTCTTGATGTTGATGTCGTGCACAAGGCTGCTGGCACCAGTGTAGCCAAACAGGCCCACGCCCATCTGCTCGCCGAGGTCGAGGGTGAGGTTGCTCACCGTGTGGCCGTCGCCGTTGAACACGCCCTGGAAGCAGCGGGTCTCCGACGAGCCTATGGGCTTGAACGACTCAGACTCGGCCGCCATGTCGATGTCGGCGTCGAGCCTCACATACTTGCCGGCATAGGAGTTGCCGGCATTCACTGTGCGCGAAAAGTCGCTGAGCTGCTTGGCCGTGGTGATGACATAGGGCGAAGCGCTGGTGCCGCTGCCCGTCCAGTCGAGAGCCGGAGCTGCAGGATAGCTTATGGTGGAGCCGTCGGTGAGGGTGATCACGCTCGACACCACATTGCGCTGGCGGGTGGCCAGGCTGGTGCGGCTGCACACGCCCCAGTTGCCCAGGGTGATGGTAGTGGCGGTGCCGCGGCCAGTGATGTTGTCCTTGATGCCTCGCAGGGCCGAGGCCCAGTCGGCTGGATAGCAGAAGAAGTCGGCGCTGGTGGTCGACGTAACATACTGCGGCACAATGCTCACCGTGCTGTCGGCCAGCAGGTCGACGGTGATGGTGGCGTTGCAGTAGTTGCCCACATTGAACACATTAAGCTTGTTCTCGCCGGCCTGCTCCACATAGCTTGCAAATTGCTCGGTAGCGGTGGTCTTGAGGCTGGTCTTGAACGTGACATCGGTGATGGTGGCATTGGACTGCTTCAATTCACTCGAACGATACAGGCCAAACGACGAGCCCCGATAGTCGCCGTCGACGGCAAACACGCCCCACGCCGACAGCGTGATGCTGCCGTCGGCACCTATCGTGCCCGTGATGGGCGTGGAGGTGTTGAAGGTGTTGGTCTGCTCGTTGTAGGCACACGCCCAAATGGCGCCGTAGGTCTTGTGGTCGTAGACCTTGCCCGGATAGAGCTTGACGGTGCCCGCGGCAAAGTCAAACTTTGCGCCCAGCTTGCCGCCAGTGAGGCCGTGGATGCCGCTCACCTGCGCCGAGTCGGAACCCGCCGCGCTAAACGTGATCATGGCCGAAGGGTCGCGACGGCCCTTGGTGCTGGTGTCGAACTCAGCCATGTGCATTTCGCTTGGCAGCGATGTGATGGGGCTTCGGGCTGCCTTGTGCGGCCTTGCCGCGCCAAAGGCGCCCTCTGCCACCTTTGGCCCGTCCAATGGCACAAGGGCGCGCCCCACCGGCGCCGATGGCCCACCGGCCTCAGCGCCCGCCTTTGGCAACGATGTGGCCGCTGCCTGCTGCTGTGCAGCGGCAGGCATTACACCCATCATGGCCAAAGCGCATAATAGTAACAATTTTGGCATAAAACACAGAATTTAGATTAAACAATGTAGTTTATTCGCAAAATTATTTATGCGATGTAACAAAACCGTAACAATTCTGTAACAACACGCTTGCAATGGCCAAGCAAAGTGCGATTTCGCTGGCGCGCGGCCACACCAGCCACCAAAATCAGTCGGGCCGCACCCCAAAAACTTTGGGATGCGGCCCGGACAATTTATCTAAATAATGATTTTTCTGCCTGATGCTGCTAAATTGAGAGGCGGCGCAGGGTGGTGAGCAGTTCGCGGTCGATGGGCTTGTCGTTTTTGATGGCCTTCGAGAATGGTACATACACAATCTCGTCGTTGGCGTCGCCAATCATCACATTGCGCTGGCCCTCGAGCAGGGCGTCGACTGCCGCCGCACCCATGCGCGAAGCCAGAATGCGGTCGCACGCCGTGGGCGAGCCGCCGCGCTGCAGGTGGCCAAGAATGGTGACGCGCACATCATATTGCGGATACTCCTTGCGCACACGCTCGGCCAGGCCCATGGCGCCGCCGGTGATGGGGCTCTCGGCCACAAGCACTATCGATGAGTTCTTGCTCTTGCGGAAGCCATTCTGAATGAGTTCGGCAAGCTGGTCGACCTCGGTGGAAATCTCGGGGATGATGGCCGCCTCGGCACCGCTGGCTATTGCTCCGTTGAGGGCAAGGAAGCCGGCGTTGCGGCCCATCACCTCGATGAAGAACAGACGCTCGTGGCTGGTGGCCGTGTCGCGGATGCGGTCCACGCACCACATGATGGTGTTGAGGGCCGTGTCGTAGCCAATGGTGTGGTCGGTGCCATAGAGGTCGTTGTCGATGGTGCCGGGCAAGCCAATGATGGGCACATCATATTCACTGGCAAACTGGCGCGCGCCGCTCAGCGAGCCGTCGCCGCCTATCACCACCAGGGCGTCGATCTCCTCCTTCTTCATCACCTCGTAGGCCTTCTGGTGGCCTTCGGGAGTGGGAAACTCCTTGCTGCGCGCCGTCTTAAGGATGGTGCCGCCCTGCTGAATGATGTTTGACACATTTTGAGTTTTGAACTCTACCACCTCGTCGTCGATGAGGCCCTTGTAGCCGCGGTAGATGCCTTTCACCTTGAAACCGCTGAATATAGCTGAGCGCGTTACCGCGCGGATTGCTGCGTTCATGCCGGGGGCATCGCCTCCCGATGTTAAGATGCCGATGGTTTTTATTGCTGCCATAGTCTTATTATATAAATTATTGGTTTCTTAAATTTTCTCGCTAATGCTTGCGTCGCTGGCTATAAGAAGCTATTGGGGTGGCGGCACTCGGCCGCCGCACATTAGTTGGCACAAAATTAACGTTTTTTTCGCTCTGCGCCACGGCACTGCGTGTAAAAAAAGCATAACGGAGGCGTCGGCCACCGGTCACTTGACCGCAGTGTAGACCGAGCACACGCCCAGGGTGAGGCGGCGGCAGGCACAGCGGCTGAAGCCGGTGGCGCGCATGATGCCGAGCATCTTCTGGCCCTGCGGAGCGGCTGCAATGCTCAGCGGCAGGTAGCGGTAGGCGCTGCGGTCGTGCGACTTGAGGCCGCCAATGGCGGGGATTATGTGCAGCGCATACAGGTTGTAGAAGAAGCGGATGAGCGGGTTGGGCGGCACCGACAGTTCTATCACACACAGTGTGCCGCCGGGCTTGAGCACGCGCAGCATCTCGCGGTAGCCCTGCTCGATGTGCTCAAAGTTGCGCACGCCGAAGGCCACGGTGATGGCGTCAAACGTGTTGTCGGCAAAACTGGTGTGCAGGCAGTCGGCCTGCTCAAATGTGATGACGCCCTGCAGCCCACGCTGCTCCACCTTGCGCCGCGCCACATCGAGCATGCCCTGCGAGAGGTCGATGCCCACCACCGACTCGGGGTGCAGGTCGCGGCACAGCTTTATTGCAAA
>CALBLR010000169.1 GCA_937896015.1 uncultured Prevotellaceae bacterium
GGCGGGCGCCACATTCATCAACCACCACGGATTCTACGCCTCGCCTGCCATTGGCTGGCACTTCAAGGCCAAGCAATATTTCTCATTCAACGTGAGCGTGGCCTACGCGCTGCAGACGGCAAGCTACAAACTGTGGTGCACGGGCGACACCCCCGGGGCAATACCCGACCACTCGGGCAGCAGCTATCTGAGCAAGGGCACAGCATTTCACAACGTGATGGTGAAAGCCGGAATCGAATTCTAAGACCCTAAAAAGCCATCAAGCCCCCATGGATCTCGACACCCACTTCATGCTGTCGATAGCATCGTCGGCCGTTATAGCCACGGTGGCTGTGACGCTGGCCCTGGTGCGCCTGCCTCGGTCCAAAGGATGGCGGAGGTCGAACGCGGCAAGATGGACCCTGGTGGCGTCGTTTATCACCCTTGCCGCCTCGGGCTGCTTCAAGGTGGGCGATGACACACGCGAGCTGGTGTCGATGGTCACCATATGCGTGGGCTCGTATCAAGCGCTGCTGTTTGCCTACACGGCCACGGTGTTTGTCGCTCCGCTGGATGTGACTGTGAAGCGCTCTGCCGCCATTATAGCAGCCATAACGGCCGCAGCGGGCGCCATGGCCGCTATAATGGCCTGGCTGCCACAGTATGGCACTGCAGCGCTCGCGGCGGCCATCGCAGCCTACTGCGCGCAGCTATGCGCACACACTGTGCGCTACCGTAAAGTGGAAGCCACGGCCAAAGCAAAACTCGAGGCTTTCTACGATGAAGATGTGGAGCACCGGCTGCGTCCAGTGAACAGACTGTTCTACAGCGCGCTGTGCATAGGCGTTTTGGCAGCCGTGTTTGCCGCCATTCCAATGAGCAATTTGTGCTACAGCGTGTTTGTGGCCATCTACACGCTCTACTACGTGTGGGTGGGGGCAATGGTAATAAACTACTTTATAGACGGCGACTTCTTTGTGAAAGCGGCCGAGAGGCCAACAGTCAGTGAGGCCGCATCTGCCCCCGCCAAGGCCAAGCCGGACACCGACAGCGGCGCGACAGAAGCCCTCAACAAAGCCATTGCCGAATGGGTGAAGCGGCGCGGATACACGCAGTGCGACGTCAGCACCGACCAAATAGCACTTGAGTTGGGCGTGACACGGCAGCAACTGGCCAGCTACTTCCAGTCGACATTCCACACCACTTTCAGGTCGTGGCGCCTGAGACTGAGGCTCGAGGAGGCACAAAGGCTGATACGCGAGACTCCGGGCCTCAAGGTGTCGCAGCTGCACGAAATGGTGGGGTTCAACGACCGCAGCAATTTTCACAACAAATTCGTGGAACTAACCGGAATGACCCCGAAGGCATATCAGCAGAAGCACGGCTGCGCCACAGACTGACGCCTCAAACCGATTTAGAGGCTGCCTGAGCGCTGCAAATGCCCACGATGGGCATCTTCTTATCGGCCGGGCGCACAAAAACGGCCTCTGCGGCCCGCAAAACAATTCAGGCGGTTTCGCCGTATTGAACATTTAACTTTTAAAAGCGCACATGGGCAAACATTAAGCCCATGTGCGCTTTTACTTTGCACGTGTAAAAAAGGAGACAAATCTCCACATTAAAATCGCCATAAGCAATGAAAGCACACAAGCCATAGTGAAAACACGCTGTGCCATGAAACAACCATGCTGACATAAGTAACTCAATCGATGAAATCGGCCATGCCACGACTCCTAACCGCAAACGATGCGGCAGGAAGCTGGCATGGCCGATTTCTTTTCGTTTTTTCTGCCTGCATCAGAACTGGAAGTAGATGAACGGCTGAATGTCGCTGCTCTTCACTTGAATGATAAGCACTATCATCAGCACCAGCGCCACGGCATAGCAGCCGGCTGGCAGCTTCACAAAGGCGCGCTTGCAGCGCTGCTCCACATCGTCGGGGGCAAAATGCAGCGCATAGCCCAGCACTATCAGGGCCAGCACCTTCCAGTAGCCGGCCACCAGCTGAGGCAGCAACTCGGCGTGGAAATTGGTGAAAATCTGCGTGATCATGGTCAGCGAGTCGGAGAACTCGCGGTTGCGGAAAAACACCCAGCACAGGCACACGAAGTTGAAGCACAGCAGCACGCACAGCACCTGCACAAGGCGGCTGCGGTGAGGCACACCGGCACGCTGCCCGGTGAGCTGCATCCACACCTTGTGCACGGCCAGCGCCACGCCGTGTAGGCCGCCCCACGCCACAAAGTTCCACGACGCCCCGTGCCAAAGGCCTCCAAGCAGCATGGTGATGATGAGGTTGACATACTGGCGCAGCTTGCCGTGGCGGTTGCCGCCAAGCGAAATGTAGAGGTAGTCGCGCAGCCATGTGGACAGTGATATGTGCCAGCGCCGCCAGAATTCGGTTATTGAGGCCGACTTATAGGGGCTGTTGAAGTTGATGTTGAAGTGGAAGCCCATGAGCAGGGCAATGCCTATGGCCATGTCGCTGTAGCCCGAGAAGTCGCAGTAGATTTGCAGCGCGTAGCCATACACGCCCACCAGATTTTCGATGCCGCTGTAAAGCGACGGGTCGGCGAATATGCGCTCCACAAAGTTGACGCTTATGTAGTCGCTTATCACGGCTTTCTTAAACAGGCCAATGATAATGAACCAAAAGCCCATGCCCAGCATTTCGCGCGACACATACAGCGGACGCCTGATTTGCGGGATGAAGTCGCTGGCGCGCACTATGGGGCCTGCCACAAGCTGCGGGAAAAACGACACATAGAAGGCGTAGTCGAGCAGATTGTCGAGCGGTCTGATCTTGCCGCGATACACATCGATGGTGTAGCTAAGCGACTGGAAGGTGAAAAACGATATGCCCACCGGCAGGAATATGTTCATGTTGTGGAAAGCCTCTCCGCTCACCTGGCTCCATATCTCGCCCAGGAAGTTGGTGTATTTGAAGTAGCCAAGCAGCCCAAGGTCGATGGCCAGGCTTAGCGTGACCAGCAGTTTGCGCCGCACCTTGCCTGTGGCACGTCCAAGCACGCTGGCTATCACAAAGTCGGTGCAAGTGACAAAGGCGAGCAGGAAAAAATAGGTGCCGCTGCTCTTGTAGTAGAAATAGTAACTGAAGGCAAGCACAAACAGCAGCCTCGGAGTGGCCTTGCGCCACAGCATGGCATACACCACAATGAAGCCGCAAAACAGCCACATGAATATGCCGCTGCTGAAAATCATGGGCGACTGCGGGTCGTAGGCAAGCTGGTGCTCTATTAGCTGCCACACGGCCTGCAGTGAATTATGTTGAGCTGCGATATCTATCATTTCATTTCCGATTTTTTGATTTGCCCCGTCTCCACCTGGTGGCACTGG
>CALBLR010000170.1 GCA_937896015.1 uncultured Prevotellaceae bacterium
GCGCACGGTGAGCATGAAGCGGTCGCCCTCGGCCGGATAGTTGGCCATCGAGTATGCCCTCACGGTGGGCTCGGTGTTTTTGCACTTAAGGGTGAACAATCCAAACTTTTCCCAAATGGGCAGATACTCTGGGCCTATCGAGTCTTTGTCGATGTCCACATTGTAGTCCATCTCATAGGCCGGAATGCGTATTTGCGCATACGAGCCTGGAATGAAGTCCATGTGCTCGCCCTCTGGCAGGGCCACAATCAGCTCTTTGATGAACGAGGCCACATTCTTGTTGCTCACCACGGTGCACTCATATTCCTTCACCGACAGCACTGAGTCGGGCACTTGAATCTTAAGGTCGTCTTTCACCTTCACCTGGCAGCCCAGGCGCCAGTGTGCCTGCTGCTCCTTGCGCGAGAAGTGCACCGTCTCGGTTGGCAGAATCTCGCCTCCGCCTTCCAGCACCTGCACGCGGCACTGGCCGCAGCTGCCCTTGCCGCCGCATGCACTGCTCAGCATCACGCCGTTGTCGTGCAGCGTGTTGAGCAGCGACGACCCGGTGCTCACCTCAAGCTGCTTCTTGCCATTGTTGATGTTGATGCTCACCTTGCCTGTGGGCACCAGGTAGTGCCGTGCCACCAGCAGCACCACCACCAGCAGCAGGGTGATGGCCAGAAATATGGCCGCGCTCGTGAGCACTGTGAGGCTCGTTATGTCTAATGTAATCATTGCCTATGCTATAGTTTTATGCCCAGGAAGCTCATGAAGGCTATTCCCATAAGGCCGGTTATTATAAATGTTATGCCAATGCCCTTGAGCGGCGCGGGCACGTTGCTGTAGGCCAGTTTCTCGCGTATGGCCGCAAGGCCCACAATGGCCAGCAGCCAGCCCAGACCCGAACCGGCGCCATACACCGTGGCCGTCAGCGCCGACCCGAAGTCGCGCTGCTGCATAAACAGCGCTCCTCCCAAAATTGCGCAGTTCACAGCAATCAGCGGCAAGAATATGCCCAGCGAGTTGTATAGGGCCGGCGAGAACTTCTCCACGGCCATCTCCACAAGCTGCGTCATCGACGCTATCACTGCAATAAACATTATCAGGGCCAGAAAACTCAGGTCCACATCCTTCAGTGCAGGGCTGAGCCACTGCAGCGCGCCTGCCTGAAGCACATACTTGTCGAGCAGGTAGTTGATGGGCAGTGTCACCACCAGCATGAAGGTGACCGCCACGCCAAGGCCGAGTGCCGTTTTCACGTTTTTCGAAACCGCCAAAAACGAGCACATGCCCAAGAAGTAGGCGAATATCATGTTGTCGATGAATATCGACTTTACAAACAAATTCAGTTCTTCCATTTTGCTTTACTCATTAGTTGGTTAGTTCTTTTCTTGCAGGTCTTTGTTGCGCGAGCGGTGAATCCATATGATGCAGGCCACCACTATCAGCGCCATTGGCGGCAATATCATCAGGCCGTTGTTCATATAGCCCGCGTCGTAGGCGCACTGGGGTATCACACTGTAGCCCAACAGCGTGCCCGAACCCAGCAGTTCGCGCACAAACGCCACGGCGGCCAGAATTATGGTGTAGCCCAGTCCGTTGCCCACGCCGTCGAGAAACGACGGCCACGGCTTGTTGCTCAGAGCAAACGCCTCGAGGCGTCCCATAAGTATGCAGTTGGTGATAATAAGGCCAATGAACACCGACAGCTGCTTGCTCACATTGTAGTCAAATGCAATAAGAAACTGCTGCACTATGATCACCAGTGCGGCCACCACCACAAGTTGCACAATTATGCGGATGGTGGCCGGAATGGTCTTGCGCATCATCGATATTATCACGTTGCTGAACGCAAGCACCACCGTCACCGATATGCCCATCACAATGGCAGGCTCGAGCTTGGCCGTGACGGCAAGCGTCGAGCAGATGCCCAGTATCTGCACCAGCACCGGGTTGTCTCTTGAAATGGGGTTGAATAAGACTTCTTTGTTTTTAATTGATGCCATGTCTTTTTTGCTATATCTGTATATATGTGTCGAAGCTAAAGCAGAAACCTTAATCTTTCAACTTTCAACACTAAACTTTCATCTCTACTCATTCTCGCTTTGCAGCCGTTTGAAGAACGCATCGTAGGCGCCCATGCAGCCTTTTAGCATCGACTCCACGCCGCGGCTGGTGATGGTGCCGCCCGAAATGGCGTCGACGCAGTCCTCGCCGTTGGTGGGCTTCTGGCCCGCCTTCATCACGCCTATCGACTTGAATTGGCCGCCCTTGTACAGCTCTTTGCCTTCAAACTGCTTTTGGAATGGCTCTTTGGCTATTTCGGCTCCAAGCCCGGGGGTTTCTCCCTCGTGCGAGAAGTAGGCGCCATACACGGTGTCGCCGTCGGCGTCGACGGCCACGTAGCCCCATATTGCGCCCCACAGACCGGCGCCATACACGGGAATGATGTATTTCACGCTGCCGTCGTCCAGCCGGCACTTGAACACCGGCAGCTGCCGCTTGCCGGCGGCGAGCTTCACGTTAGCCTTCATGTCGATGCCGAAGGCGGCATTGCGCGCGCTGTCGGTCACGTTGCCGTTGTGGTCAATCACGAAGTCGCTCACAATGTATTTGTTGTAGGTCTGCTCCACCTCGTCGTCGCTCGGGGCGGTGATGTGCACGGCGCTCAATATTTGCTGGCGCTTGTCGTTGGCAATGTTGCGCTGCTGCTGCGGCCTAAGGGCCATATACACAAACGCGAGCACGGCGCCAACCACCACCACCATTATGGCCGAGTATAATATTTGATATGTGTTGCTGTTCTTGTTCATAATAGTTGGTTCTTTTATTGGTTGTTGGCTTTTGCCCGATTCATGCGCCGCCTTATGTTCACCGCCACCACGCAGTGGTCGATGAGCGGAGCAAAGGCGTTCATCAGCAGCAC
>CALBLR010000171.1 GCA_937896015.1 uncultured Prevotellaceae bacterium
GACCATCGGCATCGAAGTGCAGCACGCCGTCTTTCACATAGGCTGCGCAGTCTTCCTCATCCTCGCTGCTGAAGGGGAACATGTGGGCCTCGGTCTTCACATGCTTCAACTGAGCCGCTATCACGGGGTCGTCTTGCCAGAAGATGAAGGCGTCGTCGCTGGTCTGGTTCTGCATGATGCGGAACTTGGCCGCCACATAGTTCTCCATCTTGTAGTCGTAGCGGTCGAGGTGGTCGGGGGTGATGTTGAGAATCACCGCCACGTTGGCCTTGAACTCATACATGTTGTCGAGCTGGAAACTGCTGAGCTCTATCACATACACATCGTGCTTGGCCGTGGCCACCTGATAGGCGAGGCTGCGGCCCACATTGCCGGCGAGGCCCACGTTGAGGCCGGCCTTTTGCAGAATGTGGTAGGTGAGCAGCGTGGTTGTGGTCTTGCCGTTGCTGCCAGTGATGCACACCATCTTGGCATCGGTGTAGCGGCCGGCGAACTCGATTTCGCTTATCACTGGAATGCCCTTGGCCTGCGCCTTGCGGATGATGGGCGCGTCGCACGGAATACCCGGACTCTTCACTATCTCGTCGGCGGCAAGAATCTTGTCCTCGCTGTGGTGCTGCTGCTCCCAGGCTATGTGGTAGTCGTTGAGCATGTCTTGATACTTGGGCTTGATGGGGCCCATGTCGCTGAGCCACACATCCATGCCTTTGACCTTGGCGAGCACGGCGGCCCCTGCGCCGCTCTCTCCGCCTCCTAATACAACCAGTTTCTTCATAATATGCTGATGTTTTTTATCTTATTTTTAATGTTACAAACGTAAGCACGGCAAGCAGCACGGCCACCAAGAAGAAGCGCATCACTATCTTGCTCTCGGGAATGGCCTGCTTGGGGTGCTGAAGCACTGCATCCACCTTGCCGCCAGGCACCTGGAAGTGGTGGTGCAGCGGAGTCATCTTGAACACGCGCCGGCCGGTGCCGGTGCGCTTCTTGGTGTATTTGAAATAGGCCACCTGAATCATCACCGAGAGGTCTTCGACAAAGAAGATGGCGCACAACAGCGGAATCAGCAGCTCCTTGCGGATGAGAATTGCAAACACCGCTATGATGCCGCCAAGACACAGGCTGCCAGTGTCGCCCATAAACACCTGGGCAGGATAGGAGTTATACCACAGGAAGCCCACAGTGGCGCCGATAAACGCCGCCGCATACACCACCAGCTCGGAGCTGTCGGGGATATACATTATATTCAAATAGGTGGAATAGATCACATTGCCGCCCAGATAGCACATTATGGCCAGCGCCACCCCTATTATGGCCGATGTGCCCGCGGCAAGGCCGTCGAGGCCGTCGGTGAGGTTGGCGCCATTGCTGGTGGCGGTGATCACGAATATGGTGACCAGGATAAACACTATCCAGCCGCCCGTCTGCGCATGGCTGCCCATCCACTTGGTGAGCGAGGCGTAGTCGAAGTTGTTGCTCTTCACAAAGGGTATTGTGGTCTGAGTGCACTTTTCCTTCACCGACTCGTTTTTCACCACCAGCTCGTGGGTGGCGGTGTTCACCGTCTCCACATTCTCGCTCATCACTATGGCTGGACTCAGATAAATGGTGAGGCCCACAATCAGGCCCAGGCCCACTTGGCCCACTATCTTAAACTTGCCCTTCATGCCCTCCTTGTTGTGGTGGGCCACCTTAATGTAGTCGTCGGCAAAGCCGAGCGCACCCGTCCAAATGGTGGACACTATCATAAGCAGCATATACACATTGTTGAGCTTGCCCAGCAGCAGGCACGGAATGAGTATGGATATTATAATAATGATGCCGCCCATGGTGGGAGTGCCCTTTTTCTCCATCTGGCCTTCAAGCCCCAGGTTGCGCACTATCTCGCCCACCTGCATCAGCTGCAGGCGGTCGATGATGCGGCGGCCTATGACTATGGCTATGAACAACGACAAAATCAGGGCAAAGCCCGCCCGGAACGATATGTAGTCGAAGAGGCGCGCTCCCGGCACATCAAATTGCTCCAAATAGTGAAACAGATGATAAATCATGACTCTATTTTCTTGTTTTTTACGTTTTTGCTATACTCTGCGTTACACTTCGCTTCTTTTATGTTGATCACTTGCCGCTCGGCTGCTCCTCCTGCTTGAATTCGTTGGCCAGCTCCTCGCGGTCGTCGAAGTGGTGCTTAACGCCCTTGATTTCCTGATAGGTTTCGTGGCCCTTGCCGGCCACAAGCACCACATCGCCCGGCTGTGCCATCTGGCAGGCGCAGCGTATGGCCTCGCGGCGGTCGGTGATTTTCAGCACATTGCGGCCGGTATCGGCATCGAGGCCGGCCTGCATTTGCGCCAGGATGTCGTCGGGGTCCTCAAAACGCGGGTTGTCGCTTGTGAGAATCACGCGGTCGCTGCGCGTGGCGGCCTCGCGGGCCATGATGGGGCGCTTGCCTGAGTCGCGGTTGCCGCCGCAGCCGCACACAGTGATGATGTGGCCGCGCCGGCCCAGCACCTCGCGGATGGTGGACAGCACGTTGACCAGCGCATCGGGCGTGTGGGCATAGTCGACCACGGCCACATAGCCGCGCGGCGAGCGCATGGTCTGAAAGCGGCCGGCCACCGGCACGAGGCGGCTCATGTTCACCAGCACCTCATGCTCGGGCCAGCCCAGCAGACGCGCCGTGCCATACACTGCCAGCAGATTGTAGGCATTGAAGCGGCCGGTGAACATCACCTCCAGGTCGTGGCCATTGATGTTGAGCGACGTGCCGTCGAGCCTGTCTTCGATTATGCGGCACTTGAAGTCGGCCACGGTGCGCAGCGAGTAGGTGTGTATGCTGGCGGCCGTGTTCTGCACCATCACACTGCCCACCTTGTCGTCGGCGTTGACCAGCGCGAAGGCGTCGGCTGGCAGGCCGTCGAAAAACATCTTCTTGGCACGTATGTAGTTCTCCACAGTCTTGTGGAAGTCGAGGTGGTCACGCGTGAGATTGGTGAATATGGCCCCCTTGAAGCGCAGGCCGTCGATGCGGCGCTGCACGCAGGCGTGCGAACTAACCTCCATAAAGGCATATTGGCAGCCGGCATCCACCATTTGGCGCAGCAGGCGGTTGAGCGACAGGTGGTCGGGCGTGGTCTGCTTGGCGGGATACTCGGTGGTGTCGACCACATTTTTAACGGTCGACAGCAGTCCGGCCTTGTAGCCCATGAGCCGCGCCATTTCGTAGAGCAGCGTGGCAGTGGTGGTCTTGCCGTTGGTGCCGGTGACGCCCACCAGCTGCAGGTGTTCAGAGGGACGGCCGTACCACTGCGAGGCAAGGTGGGCAAGGGCGATGGTGCTGTCGGGCACCACCACATAGGCCACCGAGGGGTCGGTGTCGGCTGGCAGCTGCTCGCACACCACGGCGGCTGCACCGGCGGCCACCACATCGGGTATGAATTTGTGCGAGTCCACGGCCACGCCGCGCACGGCCACAAAAAGCACACCAGGCGCGGCCTTGCGCGAGTCGTTGATGACATCGGCAATGTCCACCGCCTCGGGAGCCGGGCCCACAACGCTCTTTACGCTCACAGCGGCTAACAGTTCGTTAAGTTTCATTTCCATATCTCTTTATGCTTATATTTTCTTGTTGTCACCAATCTTAATGTCACCGGCTCAGACGCAACTCTATGGTCTGGCCACGGTGATATGCGGTGCCAGGCATCAGGCTCTGGTCGCCCACATAGCCAGCCCCGCTCAGCCTCACATTCAGGCCCAGTCCCTCGAGCCTGGCCACAGCCTCGCGCACGTTAAGCCCACGCACGTCGGGCACACCGCCGCACGGCTTTGGCACGGTGAACGCGCCCGGCATCTGGCTCAGGCCCAGACCGCGCGCCACATTGCGCCGCAGACTGTTGCCATAGGAGGCGAACAGGCGTGGCTGGCCGCCCATGCCGCCATCGGCCCGGTAGTCGCTCTGGTTGCCCAGCAGTCCGCGGGCATACATCTTTAGCGCTATGTTTTTAAGCACCACACCGCTGCTGGCGCCAGCGCCGCGGTTGGCGCCGGCCATAAGCACCACACAAGTGTACTTCGGATTCTTGTAGGGGAAGAAGCCGCAAAAGGCCAGACGCTTCTGGCTGGTGTAGCGGCCGTTTTCGGTAACGTAGGCCGTGCCAGTCTTGCCGGCAATCTCCACACGGTCGTCCTGCACCCACTTGCGTGCGGTGCCTCGCGATCCCCACACCACGGCGTGCAGCATTTCGCGCAGCTTGGCTGCGTTCTCGGGCGAGCACACCTGCTTGCGGATGTACGACACTGGCACTATGGAGTCGCGTCCGCCCTCGCGCGACAGTTCTTTCACCAGCCTCGGGCGCACGTATTTTCCGCCATTGGCAATGGCATTATACATGGCCAGGATGCGCATGGGCGGAATCTCGGTGGCATAGCCAAATGCCATGCGCGTGAGCGACAGGCGGCCCTCGGCATTGTTTTTCACCTTGCGTATGTGCGGCAGCTGCTCGCCGGCAATGCCAGTGTTGTAGGGCACGAAAAATCCCATTTGCTCCAGCCGCTGGCGGAAGCCGTCGGGATTGCTCTCGTAATCGCGCAGTATGATTTTCGACATGCCTATGTTCGACGACGTCTCGATGATCTGCACCGGCGACAGGGCCGCGCCGCCGTGGGGATCTTTGATGTATTTTCCGCAATACAGCATCGAAGTGCCAGTGGCAATGGGGGTGTTGATGTTGCCCACCTTGCCGTCTTCCAGCGCCACCATCATGCTTATTGGCTTCATCACCGAGCCAGGCTCATACCCGAGCACGGCATGGTTGGTGCCCTCGATGTAGTCGTTTTGCTTGCTGTTCCACTCCAGGTTGGAGATGGCCTTGATTTCGCCGGTGGCCGTCTCCATGAGCACGGCA
>CALBLR010000172.1 GCA_937896015.1 uncultured Prevotellaceae bacterium
TGCAGGCGAGTCGGGATTGCTGCTGATGCTGGCGGTGAGGCAGCCGTTGGCGCGAGCCTTCTCGATGGCGCCGATCACATAGGGGGTAGTGCCTGAGGCGGCAATGCCAATCACGGTGTCCTTGTCGTTGATGTTGAACGCCTGCAGGTCTTTCCAGCCCTGCTCGGTGTCGTCTTCGGCATTTTCAACGGCGTTGCGCAGAGCGGTGTCGCCGCCGGCAATGATGCCTATGATCCAGCCCGGATCCATGCCGAATGTGGGCGGAATCTCGCTGGCATCGAGCACGCCGAGGCGGCCCGATGTGCCTGCGCCCATATAGAAGATGCGGCCGCCACGCTTCATGCGCTCCACAATGCCGTCGACGAGTTTCTCGATTTGCGGAATTGCCTTCTCCACTGCATCGGGCACCTTGTGATCCTCCTTGTTGATTTCAGTGAGGATCTCGTGTGTCGATTTCAGCTCCAGATTGTCGTAGAGCGATGACTGCTCGCTAATTTTTACAAATGCCATAGTAATGTGCTTCTGTTTTTTTATTCTTTTATATAAGAGATTGTTGATAGTCTTTTTTTTAGGGCTCGCGGTTTAGGCCTCGGTTGAGTGGAACTTGATGAGACCTTCCATGGGGTCTTGGATGATGTTGCCCACGGTGATGCCCTGCGACTTGGCAGCCTCGAGCAGTGTGGCCTTCTCGAGCAGAGCGATTGAGCCAACGAAGTTGCAAGGCAGCTCCTTGTAGTTGTCGTAGTTCTCAACGTTGCGCACGAAGAAGTCGATGAACGAGTGCAGCACGATGCGGTGAATCGAAGGTTCCTCGATGTTGTGCTCAAGGAACGGGGCAAACTGTGCCAGGAAGCGGTTGGCGGCGGGCTTGCGATACACTGCGTCGATTATCTTGTTGCGGTCGAGGTTGTACTCCTTGAGGAACTTCTCGCACAGGTGCTCGGGGAGCTGCTTTTTCAGCACGTCGCCCACCAGCAGCTTGCCCAGCACGGCACCGCTGCCCTCGTCGCCGAGGATATAGCCCAGGGGCGACACATTGTCGACCACCTTCTCACCGTCGTAGTAGCAAGAGTTGGAACCAGTGCCCAGAATGCAGGCGATGCCGGGCTTGCGGCCGCACAGAGCGCGGGCGGCAGCCAGCAGGTCGCTGTCGACCTCGATTTTGGTTGCACTGGGGATGTTGGCCTTGAGGGCGTTGATCACGTGCGACTTGATTTCGTCGCTGATGATGCCAGCGCCATAGTAGTAGATCTCAGTCACCTCATAGTTGGCGATGTTGGGCATGAGCTCGTCGGCAATGCGCTGAGTCATTTCCTCCTGAGTCATGAGCAGGGCGTTCATACCGGTAGTGAAAATCTGAGCTACCTTCTCTTTTCCGTTAAGCAGACACCAATCGATTTTGGTTGATCCGCAGTCAGCAATTAAAATCATAGTTTGTTATTGTTGTTGTTTTTTTTGATGATTATATTCGTTGTTAAATCTTGATTATTATGTTCTTGCGGTGCAGAAGCTCGCCCACACACCAGTTGACGAAGATGAATATCACAGCGTAGATGCACGAGCCCAGAGTTTCGTCGCCGAAGAGGCTGCTATACAGATTGTAGGCTCCCGAGCGCAGGGTGATCACGTCGCCGTCGGCGCCAGTGCCGAGCGGAACCGTGCTGAACACCACCGACAGCACCGAGCCGCACAGGTAGAGGAACAGCGGGTTGATGCCAAACACGTGGAAGAAGCGGCACCACTTGTGGTGGCCCTGCACGTCGATCACATAGATGAG
>CALBLR010000173.1 GCA_937896015.1 uncultured Prevotellaceae bacterium
CGAGCCCCACAAACACCTGATGAGCGTATGGAAAAATTTCGGCCAATACCATAGCAGCGCGATTTGCGTGAAAAAACAATCGTGCTAATTTAGCGATTTTTCACGACACAGGCGCTATATTGCCGCAAATAAACTTTTGCCAAGCCGCCTCCGCGGCATTTTTGCTACCACTGTTTGAAAATGAACTTCATAAAGCCTTTAGCTAATTAATTGATTTATAGTAAAAATGGGGCAGACGTGGCATGCCACGTCCCCACAGTTTTTGTCGCTATTTGGCGCATTTAAACACTCTCACTCGCTTGTATTGCGACTTTTTTCAGTGCTCTCGGCATGCCGCACGCCTACAACAAAATAGCTTTATTTCAACGCTTTAAACCCAATTAATGCTGCTTGTGCAATAAATGCGGCTGCCGGTGCGTTATTTTTGTTAAGGGTGGCTGCAAAATGGGGCTGCCCACAACGCTTTTTTTTTCACCATCAACTGCAATGAAGAGACATCTGCACATAATATTGGCTTTGGTGCTGGGCGCCTTGGCTTTGGGCTCACTGGAGGGGTGCAAGCAGGCCAAACTGCGCGACGCCGATGAGGCCTACGACCGCGGCGAATATAACGACGCCGCCAACATCTACCGCAAGGTGTATAACCGCCTGCGCAAGAAGGAAGACCGCACCATGCGCGGCGATGTGGCCTACCGCATGGGCCTGTGCTACCAGCGGCTGAACCAAAGCGCCAAGGCCGCGGCGGCCTTTCAAAACGCGCTGCGCTATGAATACCCCGACAGCATGGCCTACTACTATCTGGGCCATGCGCAGCAAATGTGCGGCCAGTATGCCGCCGCCATAAAGAGCTACAACGAGTTTCTGACTTGGAAGCCCGACGACCGCCTGGCGCAAGTGGGGCTGCGCGCCTGCCGCATGGCTCCGAAGTGGAAGGAGGAGGGGTCGCGCTACACGGTGAAGAATGCGCGCCTGTTCAATTCGCGCCGGGCCGACTTCTGCCCAATGTTTCTCGACAAAAACGCCGATGTGCTCTACTTCTCCTCTTCTAACGAAAAGTCGAAGGGCGAGAAGCCGAGCGAAATCACGGGAACGAAAAACAGCGACGTGTATTTTGCAAAAAAGGACGAGAAGGGCAACTGGCAGCGTCCGCAGGCCGCCGAGGGCGAGCTCAACACCGAGTTTGACGAAGGCATAACCACGTTCACTCCCGACGGCACCACCATGTATCTGGCCCGCGCCGACCGCAAGCAGAATTCGGGCACCTCGGTGGAAATCTACAGTTCGCAGCGCAGCGAGGCCAAGTGGAGCGCTCCGGTGAAGGTGGAAATCACGGCCGACACCCTGTCGGCCTACGACGACCCCGCCGTGAGCGCCGACGGCAACTGGCTGTACTTCTCCAGCGACATGCCCGGCGGCCAGGGCGGCAAAGACCTGTGGCGCATCAACCTGAAGGACCCACACGGCACGCTCGAGAACCTTGGCGACCAGATAAACACACCTGGCGACGAGCGCTTTCCCTACTGCCGCACCGACAGCGTGCTGTATTTCGCCAGCGACGGCCATGCGGGCTTCGGCGGCCTCGACCTGTTCAAGGCCACACTGCAGCCGTCGGGCAAGTGGAACATCGAGAACATGGGCGCGCCCATCAACTCAAGCGCCGACGACTTCGGCATCACATTCGGCAAGGGCGAGAGCGGCTTCTTCAGCAGCAACCGCAACGACGGCCGCGGCTATGACCACATCTACAGCTTCATAAAGCCCGACCTGAAGATATGGATATCGGGCTACGTGCTCGACAAGGACGAGGAGCCGGTGCCCAACGCCATAATACGCATAGTGGGCAACGACGGCAGCAACCAGAAGGCCGTGGCCAAGCCCGACGGCACATTCCGATTCGACCTGCAGCGCGGCGTGAGCTATGTGATGCTGGCAGGAGCCAGCGGATACCTCAACGGCAAGCAGGAGTTCACCAGCGACATTGCCGAGGAAGACGCCGAATACAACGTAGACTTCATTCTGGCAGCCATGACCAAGCCGCAGGTGATAGAGAACATATTCTACGACTTCGACAAGGCCTCGCTGCGGCCAGCCTCGAAAAAGGCACTCGACGGCATGGTGCAGGTGATGAAGGACAACCCCTACATCACCATAGAAATGGCTTCGCACACCGACCGCATAGGCAGCGACCAGTATAACAACGCAC
>CALBLR010000174.1 GCA_937896015.1 uncultured Prevotellaceae bacterium
GAATCCTGTGGCGTTCACTTCGGTGGCCTCGGTGGCGGTGGGGGTGAGGAATCCATCAACGCGGATGAAGTTTGACATTGCGCTCACCGAGTCGCCGTCCACACTCTTCAGGTAGTAGAAGTATGCTCTCTCGGCGTCGACGCCGGTCACGGTGTATGACTGTCCGCTCACCTTCTTGTCGGTTAGCACATAGTCGGGGGCCTCATATGTGTATGCGATTGAGTTGATTGCCACATCGCCCACTTTGCCATCGTCTTTGATGAGCGATATTTTCACCTTGCCGATGTTGGCTGGCTTGTATCCAAAGGCTTCGATTAAGTCGAGGCTTTGACGCTGAGCGAAATATAAAGCTTCGATTTGTCCTGCAGTGATGATTTCTCCCGATTTGTCATACACCTCTATTTTAAACACGCTCGAGTTGTCCTTGGTTATGCCGTCGGCATTGAATATGTTGGCGTTGATCACAAAGCTGGTGATGTCGCCGCCCAGAATAAATGGAGTTGTAATGTAGTCGCCGGTGGCGTCGAGCACCACATGGTTTTTCTCGTTGTAGTACGCAACGTCGGTCGAGCCGTTATCCGACACGTGCACATCCCATCCCTTGGGAAAATTGGGGCTGGCGGTGTTGATTTTTCCACCGGTCTGGTTCACGGTGCTGAAGTCTTGATTCTCGTTCAGTGTGCTGTAGCCGGGGGCATACACGCTGAGCAGAAATCCGTTGCTGGCTTCGCCTGTCCAGTTGGCCACAAACGAGGTGCCATTGTAGTCGCTGTAGCCGTTGGCTACGGGCGCTTTGGGTGCTGCGGTGGCCGCAAACGCCGCCGCCGAACAGCACAACGCAAATGCGTTGAAGTGAAATTTTGTCATGCTAAAATTTTATATATGTTTTAATAAAATGAGATGTCGGTGCAAAATTAATAATTTGTTTGCTTTTTAATGCCATTTTGCTTTATGTTTTTCACAAAACGGGTCAAATATATAGCCGAAAGCAATGTTTGTCAAAAAAAACGAGCCATTTGCGGCCTGTGTTTTTATGCTATGCGGTTTGGCCGATTTGGCGGCATTTTATTTTGAATTGCGGTGCGATTTCATTAATTTTGTAGTCAATATGGAGAATAGGGTCTTTTAATAAGCCCCATGGGCTGGCAGCAGTCTGCCAAGTCCGTGCCAAGCCGCCAAGCGCCGCGGAAAAGTGCCGCCATTAGGGGCTGTGCCACCACAAAATCCACACTGCCGTGTGGGCAGCCGGCACCCTTGATAAGGCGGGTGAGTGTTGCTTCATTTTATTTCTGAAGCAGGAGTGAGCGCATCAGGCATGGCCGTCGGGCGATATATGAGCCGCTCTCCATGTGCACAAGCATATAGTGGCCGCGGTGCTGCGCGCTCCGCCGTCAACCTTCATTTGCCAATAAAAGAACAACATAAATGATTAGTAAATGGAATGTATTGCCCATCACATCAAGCAATCAAGACGCCGAGGCAAGGCTTGCGGGAATGTTTCCGAAAAGTCGTGCCATAGCCCGGCTGCTGGTGCTGCGCGGCATCACGACTCGGGAGGAGGTGAACCGCTTCTTCAACCCGTCGCTGAGCCAGCTGCCCGACCCGTTCTTGATGCGCGATATGGAAAAGGCCGTTGGTCGACTCAACAAGGCCTTGGGGGCAAAAGAAAAAGTCATGGTCTACGGCGACTACGACGTAGATGGAACCACGGCCGTGGCACTGGTCTACCGGTATTTGCAGAACTTCTACTCAAATCTGGTGTACTATGTGCCCACGCGCGACGATGAGGGATATGGCATATCCAAGCAGAGCATCGACTATGCCGCAAGCATAGGGGTGAAGTTGATAATAGTGCTCGACTGCGGCATCAAGGCCGTTGACGAAATAGCCTATGCCAAGGCGCAGGGCATCGACTTCATAGTGTGCGACCACCATGTGCCCGACGAGGTGCTGCCCGATGCCGCCGCAATCCTCAACCCAAAGCTAAAAGACGACAAGTATCCATACAAAGACTTGTCGGGCTGCGGAGTGGGCTTTAAGTTTATGCAGGCATTCTCCAAGAGCAACGGCATTGGCGACCTTTACGGCCTCGACAGCTTGCTCGACCTGCTGGTGGTGAGCATCGCCGCCGACATAGTGCCCATCACCGGCGAAAACCGCGTGCTGGCCTACTATGGGCTTAAAAGGCTCAACGCCAATCCCAGTGTGGGCCTGCGCAGCATAATACGCCTGTGCGGACTCAGCAACAGGGAGATAACCATAAGCGACATAATATTCAAAATCGGGCCGCGCATCAATGCCTCTGGCCGCATGCAGTCGGGGCTGGAATCGGTGGAGCTGCTTGTTACCAAGGACCCCTCGGAGGCCTACGAGATAAGCAAGACCATCGACCAGTATAACAAGGACCGCAAAGAACTCGACCGGCAGATCACCGAGGAGGCCAATACCATAATCGAGGATCACATACAGCACATCAAGGACAAGCGCCCGATAGTGATTTACAACCGGCAGTGGCACAAGGGCATAATCGGCATTGTGGCTTCGCGCATTGCCGAACTCTACTTCCGCCCGTCGGTGGTGCTCACCTATGCCGACGACGGCATAGTGATAGGCTCGTCGCGCTCGGTGCGCGGCTTCGACATCTATTCGGCCATCAAGTCGACGCGCGACCTGCTTGAGACGTTTGGCGGCCACACCAATGCTGTGGGTCTCTCGCTCAAGGAGGAGAACATAGGCGAGTTCCGCCGCAGGCTTGAGCTGTATGTGGAGCAGCACATCACGCTCGACCAGGTGACGCCGCAAATCGACGTTGACTGCGAACTTGATTTTGGTGAAATCAATTCCGACTTCCTGAAATACCTGCGCCAGTTCAACCCTTTCGGCCCAGGCAACCAAAAGCCCGTGTTTGTAACCCGCGGCGTGTATGACTTCGGCACAAGCAAACTCGTGGGGCGCAACCAGGAGCACATAAAGTTTGAGCTGGTCGACAGCAAGTCGGACAACATAATGAACGGCATCGCCTTCAACATGCACCAGTATTTCGACTACATCAAGCAGCACAAGCCTTTTGACATATGCTACACCATTGAGGAAAACAAGCACCGCAACAGCAGTTCGGTGCAGCTGCAAATTAAGGGTATAAGAATTCCGGCTGATGACTGACGTCCACGCCATACTCAAAAAATATTGGGGATATGATGGCTTCCGCGAACTTCAGGAAGACATCATATCTTCGGTTTTGGGGGGCTGCGACACGCTGGGGCTCATGCCCACGGGCGGCGGCAAGTCGATCACGTTTCAGGTGCCGGCCATGGCCATGCCGGGCATGGCGCTTGTGGTCACGCCCATAGTGTCGCTAATGAAAGACCAGGTCGACGGTCTGGTGGCCCGCGGCATAAAGGCCACCTACTTGCATGCGGGTCTCACCATGGCCGAGGTGCGCCGCGCCTACGAGAAGTGCATCAACGGCAACTGCAAGTTCCTGTATGTGTCGCCCGAGCGTCTGCGCTCCGACACTTTCATCGACCGGCTCAAGCGCATGCCAGTAAATATGATTGTGGTTGATGAGGCTCACTGCATATCGCAGTGGGGCTACGACTTCCGCCCGTCGTTTCTCAAGATAGCCGATGTGCGCACCCTGTTTCCTGCCGTGCCCGTGCTTGCGCTCACGGCCACGGCCACACCGGATGTGGTGACCGACATAATGCGCGCGCTGCGCTTCAGGAACGGGCGCGTGCTGCGCAAGAGCTTTGCCAGGCCCAATGTGGTGTATGTGGTGAGGCACACCGAGGAGAAGCTGGCCGAGCTGGTGCATGTGCTGTCGTCGGTGGCAGGCTCGGCCATTGTGTATGTGCGCAGTCGCAAGCGCACCAAGGAGATTGCCGATGTGCTGAATGCACGCCACATTTCGGCCAGCCACTATCATGCCGGTCTCGCCATCGAGGACAAGGCCGACAAGCAGGACAAGTGGCGCCAGGGCGAAATCAGGGTGATGGTGGCCACCAACGCCTTTGGCATGGGCATCGACAAGCCCGAC
>CALBLR010000175.1 GCA_937896015.1 uncultured Prevotellaceae bacterium
GACGCGCGCCTCGCTGCAAGACGGCCCCGGCGCCAACGCCATATGGAACATCACCAACGTGACCCGCAGCGACCGCCACTACCTCTACACCACCGCGGCCTGGGCCAAGGCCATGAGCGAGGAGAGCAGCGTGATCGACTACATTCAGAAGTATGGCAAGCCCGCCGTGTCGCTCATGCACCCCTACTATGCCGACGGCTCGCGCGACAGCATCAAGATAATGGTGAACAAGCTGCTGAGCCTCAGCAGCAACACGCCCGAGACCCATGCCACCTACGAGAAATACTTCGTGAGCCAGCAGGGCGAGGAGATGAGCGACCAGGACTACTACGACTTCATGGTGTGGCACCGCGGCCTTGCCGTGCCGCAGGCCCGCGGCCTCAACAACGACCAGGTGAAGCGCGGCAAGAAGCTGTTCAACGAGATGGGCTGCGCCACATGCCACCGTCCGCAGTGGACCACCGGCAACGACAACTACTGGGCTCCAGAGAACATCAAGAAGATAGGCAAGCTGCCGCAGTATGCCAAGCAGACCATTTGGCCCTACTCCGACTTTGTGCAGCACCGTCTGTACATGGTGAACGACATTCGCGGCGGCTGGTGCCGCACCACACCGCTGTGGGGCCGCGGCCTCTCGGTGCAGGAGACAGGCCGCAGCGACCGCATGCACGACTGCCGCGCGCGCACTGTGATCGACGCCATCATGTGGCACGGCTACAGCAAGCAGAGCGATGCCTACGAGAGCGCCCAAAAGTTCTACAACCTGCCCAAGGCCGACCGCGAGGCAGTGGTGGCATTCATCGACGCCATCTAAGCCGCAAGGGCAGCACACATAAAGGCAACTTTTTTCACGCAAGCTACTAAATATAAACTCCGAAGCCGAAGCATCGCGCCGCAGCCCACAAAGCCACGGCTGCGGTGCTTCAGCTTTTTTCATTAAAAATGACTATACGCACAGAGAAATGAAAAGTTCGATATTCAAAAAAGTGACCCTTGCCGCCTACGCGGCGCTGATTGTGGCCATGGCCGCCGCCACCCTGGTGGGCCACGGCGAGGCCGACAGTGTGGCACAGCAGCATGCGGCGGTGTATGGCACATGGTGGTTCACACTGCTGTGGGCCGCGCTGGCTGTGGCAGGAGCGGCCTACTTTGCCAGCCGCCACATAAGGCGGCTGAGCGTGGTGCTGCTGCACGCCGCCTTTGTGGTGATACTGGCCGGCGCGCTCACCACCCACCTCACAGCCAAGCACGGCATAGTGCACCTGCGGCTGGGCGAGGTGGCGAGCACCTGCATGGCCAGCGACGGCAGTCAGGACGGCGGCCAGCTCGAGCAGCTGCCCTACTCCATTGCACTCGACGGCTTTGAGGTGGTGAGCCACAAGGGCACCTCGGCGGCCAGCGACTACGTGAGCCGCTTCACCATAATCGAAGGCCAGAGCCGCACCAGCGGGCAGGTGTCGATGAACCGCATATTCAGCTACAAGCACACGCGGTTCTACCAGACGTTGTATGACGACGACATGCGCGGCGCCTACCTCACCCTCAACCGCGACCCCTGGGGCATAGGCATCACCTATGCGGGCTATGGCCTGCTGCTGGTGGCACTGGTGATGATGCTGCTCGACAGCCACGGCACCTTCCACTCGCTGCTGCGCAACCCACTGCTTAAGAAGGGCGCGCTGGCACTGCTCATAGCCGCAGGCGGCATTGGCCACGCGCAGGCCGCCAGCACGGTGCCGCAGGCGCAGGCCACCAAATTCTCGAAACTGTTTGTGCTGTACAACGGCCGCATATGCCCATTCCAGACGTTTGCTCTCGACTTCACAAAAAAACTGCACGGCAGCACGGGCTACAACGGCCTCACGGCCGAGCAGGTGGTGCTGGGCTGGGTGCTGTGGGGCAACGAGTGGGACTCCGAGCCGGTGATAAAGGTGAAAAGCGCAGCCATGCGCCAAGCCTACGGGCTGCCCGAAATGGCCAGCATACGCAATTTTTTTGACCGCAGCCGCGGCGGCTACATCCTTGGGCAGGCTCTGGATGAATACCGCCACGGCAACACCGACGGCCTGCACAAGGCGGTGGCCGACATCGACGCCAAGCTGCAGCTGGTGATGCAACTGCGCCAAGGCGAGCCGCTGAAGATGTTTCCTGTGACGGGCAAAGACGGCCGCTGCCAGTGGATTGGCCCCACCGACAGTGTTCCGGCCGGCGCGCCAAAGGCCTGCGCCGAGATGGTGCGCGGCTGCTTTGGCGTGCTCAACAGCCTTGCCCACAGCGGCAACTACGACGGCTTCGGGCAAATGGTGGCACAAATGCGGCGCTATCAGGGCGACTTTGGCGGCGACACGCTGCCAGCGCCCTACCGAGCCAAGGCCGAACTGGTGTATAACAGTTTTCCGTTTGCCACCGCGCTGTTTGTGTTCAGCCTGGTGATGGGCATCTGCGCCTTCGCACTGAGCATGTGGCGCATGACGCGGGGCGGCAATGGCGGCAACCGTGCATATGCATGCCTCACAGCGGCCATGACACTGAGCTTTGCCACGCTCACGGCGTGCGAGGCTCTGCGGTGGACGGTGAGCGGCACGGTGCCCATGGCCAACGGCTATGAGACCATGCTGCTGCTGGCGTGGCTGGTGCAGCTGTGCGCGCTGGCGGTGTGCCGGCGGTTCAGAATTGTGCTGGCCTTCGGCTTTCTGCTGTCGGGCCTGTTTCTGCTGGTGTCGCACTTGGGCGAGATGGACCCCATGATAACGCCGCTCATGCCCGTGCTGTCGTCGCCGCTGCTGAGTGTGCATGTGGGCATCACCATGGTGGCATTCGCGCTTCTGAGCATGACCTTTGTGTGCGGTCTGACCGCACTGGCGGTGAACGCCGCGGGACGCTGGCGCAAGGCCGACACCAGCCAGCAGGTGCTGGCGCTGCAGCTGCTGTCGCGGCTCATGCTCTATCCCGCACTGGCCGCACTGGCCGCAGGCATATTCATCGGTGCGGTGTGGGCCAACGTGTCGTGGGGACAGTACTGGGGGTGGGACCCCAAGGAGACGTGGGCGCTGATAACACTCATGGTGTATGCCGCGGCGGCCCACCCGGCATCGCTGCCGCAGCTGTCGAAGCCCTTGGCCTACCACGCCTTCATGACCGGGGCATTCGCCATGATAGTGATGACCTACTTCGGCGTCAACTATTTTCTGGGCGGAATGCACAGCTATGCCTAATCCACAGTGGCTTCAGACCCCGCGATAGTAACAAATGGTGATGCCGCGACGGCGCATATCCCCAATAATTGCGATTGCCGCGGCGGCTGTGAATGAGTTACTTTGCAACCGTAAACAATCACACTACAATCACACACACGGAAAGACTTCGATATGAACAACGACTGCAAATACAGCCCCGACGACAAAATGAGCTACCTGATTAGCGACAACTTCCAAATTCTGATGGTGATGAGCCGCTTCAACATAACGCTCGGCTTCGGCGACAAGTCGGTGCGCGACGTGTGCCAGGGCCAAGGCATCGACTGCCCCACATTCCTTGCCGTGGCCAACTTCATAAGCAGCGAGCAGAGCGGATTCTCGACCGACGGCGAGCCGCAGTTCAGCCTCACCGCCCTGATGGAGTATCTGAAAAACGCCCACACCTACTTCCTCGACTTCAGCCTGCCCATGATAAGGCGGCGGCTGATAGAGGCCATCGACTGCACCACACGCAACAATGTGGCCTTCCTCATACTCAAGTTTTTCGACGAGATGGTGGCCGAGGTGCGCAAGCACATGGAGTATGAAAACGAGATGGTGTTCACCTATGTGGGCGAGCTTATGGACGGCAAGCGCCACCCCACCACCAGC
>CALBLR010000176.1 GCA_937896015.1 uncultured Prevotellaceae bacterium
CGCTTATGCGTACAGCTATCTGTGTGGCCGGATACACAAACAGCGGACTCTCGGGATTTGTGAAATTGATGCGGCCGGTGTACTGGATTCGGCTGTCGGTGGGCCGCACCTCGGTAGTGGCGGCTGTTGCACACATGGCGCTAAGCAGCACCATCGATGATGTAAGTAAGTTTTTTATTCTCATTGATTTATAATGTTTAATGTTGAAAGTTTAATGTTGAAAGTTTAGGGTTTCATGCTCCTTTTTTCGGCCGAGCATCCACGGGGCATAGCGGGATATGAGCCAAGCTGCAGTGCCAACTATGGCAATGGTAATAGCGGCTATTGCCAGCGAGGAGGGCCACGACAGCGCATCTGCTTGCGGAGCAAGGCGGTTAATTGCAATGCGCAAGGCACCTATGCAGTAGTTTTGCAGTGCAAGGCACGTGATGCCGTTGGCGGCAAAAAAGGTTACCACTCTGCATTTGCCAAACAGGTCGGCTGCCTTTGTGGCAAGCCACGCAAGCGGCATTATCACGGCCATCCCTCCCAGTGTAAGCAGCAACGCCCGCCACTCTACTTGCTGCACCGCAGGGGCGGCGCACACCATTATTGCCACTGCGGCCACGGCAAGCACTGCGGCTTTTATCCAGCCTATGCGCACTCCACGCTCAACGCTGCCACACATGGTGTGGCCAAGGGCGTAAAACGGCATATAGAGCATGGCATAGTTGATGTTCCAAAAGTTGAGGTGCTCGGTGCCGGGACACAGGGCGGCCACAGCGGCAAGCGCCACGCTCACGGCCAGTGTCCACCGCCGCCCGGCCAGCCGCAGCATCCAGTAGTAGATGAGTTGCATGCTAAGCAGGCAAGTGATGAACCAGAACGGAGCCAGCACCAGCAGGCTGTAGGCCTTGGGCTGCCCCATGAGGCACTGCCACAGTGGCTGCCACCACGGCGCGGCGGCATCGGCCAGGCCGATGCGCCTCTGCGCCGCAAGCCACAAGGCGTAGAAAATTGCATAGAAGGCAAAATAGGGCACTGCCACAGGGCGCAACCTATGCTTAAAGTATGCCCAAAACGAGTCATACTCATCGGCATGGCACAGACAGCCGGAGCATCCGAAAAACACCGCCAGTATGCCCACTATGAAAACGAGCATGCGCGGCTGGGCATGCAGCAGCACTATGAGCATCAAACTCATGAGCCGTGCATAGTCGAGCCACGCATACCTCGCCTTTTCCATGTTTGTGTGCACCGCACAACCGGGTGCGGTCTTCTTTTTCGTTACGTTAAATCACCACGTTCACAATCTTGTTTGGCACAACAATCACCTTCTTAGGTGTCTTGCCGGCCACCCACTTCTCGGCTGCAGCGTCGGTGAGTGCAAGCTTCTGCACATCGTCCTTGCCTGTGCCGGCTGGCACCTGGATGTTGAACCGCGGCTTGCCGTTGAACAGCACAGTGTATTTCACCGTGCTCTCTTTCAGATACTCTTCGTTCCACTTGGGCCACTGGGCATCGCACACCGTGGTGTCGTGGCCAAGCACGTGCCACAGTTCTTCGGCAATGTGGGGGGCAAACGGCGCAAGCAGCACCACAAAGTGCTCAAGCACCTCGCGGTTGTGGCACTTGAGCGAGCTGAGCTCGTTGCTGCATATCATGAATGCTGCCACCGAAGTGTTGTAGGAGAACGTCTCAATGTCGCCTGTCACTTTCTTTATGAGTTTGTGAATAGACTTAAGCTCGTCGGCGCTGGGCTTGCCGTCGGTCACTATCAGCTCATCGCCCTTGTAGAAGAAGTTCCACAGGCGTTTAAGGAAGCGGTTAACACCGTCGATGCCGTTGGTGTCCCAAGGCTTGCTGGCCTCCACTGGACCGAGAAACATCTCATACAGGCGCAGCGTGTCGGCTCCGTAGCGCTCCACTATGTCGTCGGGATTCACCACGTTGAACATCGACTTCGACATCTTTTCGATGGCCCAGCCGCAAATGTATTTGCCGTCTTCAAGCACAAACTCGGCGTTTTTGAACTCAGGACGCCATGCGCGGAACTTGTCGATATCGAGCACATCGTTGCTCACAATGTTCACGTCCACATGTATGGGCGTAACATCATAGTCCTTTTTCAGGTTGAGCGACACAAAGGTGTTGGTGTCTTTAATGCGGTACACAAAGTTGCTGCGGCCTTGAATCATACCCTGGTTCACAAGCTTTTTAAACGGCTCAGGCTCGCACACATATCCGTAGTCGTAGAGGAATTTGTTCCAGAAACGGCTGTAGATAAGGTGGCCTGTGGCGTGCTCGGTGCCACCCACATACAGGTCTACCTGGCGCCAGTATTCATCGGACTCATGCGACACCAGTGCCTCGTCGTTGTGCGGGTCCATGTAGCGCAGATAGTATGCGCTCGAGCCTGCAAAACCAGGCATGGTGCAGAGTTCCAGCGGACGGCCGTTGCGGGCCACCCAGTTTTTGGCTCGGCCAAGTGGCGGCTCGCCACTCTCGGTG
>CALBLR010000177.1 GCA_937896015.1 uncultured Prevotellaceae bacterium
CCGAGGTGGAAATAACCGGCACATCGGCCAATGCCATAAACTACAAGGTGCTGTATAAGGCCCAGAACGGTGCCGATAATGCCAAATATCCGGCCTCTACAGGCACATTCGCCATTGGGGCCAACGACGTGATTAATTTTGGCAACTTTGTGATTTGCGACCAGTTCAGCGCATCCACCGCGCGCAACGACCATCCCGACCGCTACACCTATAAGGTGCATTTCGCCCCCGATGGCCAGCAGGAGAAGTTTTATAGCAACGACTTTGGCGTCAAGGTGTACAAGACGCTTGGCAGCCAAGTGCTTTCGGCCACACACACCGAGGCCGAGGCCAAGGGCGACGCCCAGCGCACACTTGCCATAGGCGGCAGCCAAGTGCCCGTGATGGAATTTGCTGTGGACAACGACCCCAACATACAGAAGTATGAGGCAATGCGTGTCGCCGCCGACGGCTCAACCACCGCCATCGGACGCGCCCAGCACACCACCAGCGGCGAGTATGCAGTGTTTGAGGTGAATGGCGGAACCGAATTGCAGACGGGCGTTGCCAGCGCCAGCGCTAAAATAAGCGATCGTGACTACGACTACACATCGGTAGAGCGATATGTGCCAGTAATCTACGTTTATCCGGCCAACCGCGATGAGGCCCCCAACACCTATGGCTGCGACATTAAGAGTGCGGCCGCCGTGAAACTGAGTGCGCATATCGTGAAAAGGATGTGAGCCACTATCAGCTGCAGGGAACTGACGGCCGGCGCATAGGCGCGCGTTACTTCAGCACCACACTCAAGGCCTCCACACTGCTGCCAGCCGACGGCATGGTGGTGGGCTCATACCGCATGTGGCGCGACTGCGGAGACAAGGCAGTTGAGGAGATAGTCGACAAGGCCTACCGCACCGACTCCAGGCAGGCATGGTTCGACGGCTTTAATGCGGCCACAACCAGCCTCGAAACGGGCGGCGACTATGAGCTGGTTGACGGCTCGGCGGCCGACGGCGCCGAAATTGTGATAAAAGACATGTTTGGGGCCTATGAGCCCACAGCCGCAAGTCCGCTCGAAGTCACCTACCACGTGCGGGCCTACTGCCAGGCCGACGGCGGTAAGTGGTATATAGCTGAAGCCGAAGTGCCGGTGGAGTATACAGATTCCAAGCCCACAGCCATAGATGGCGTTGAGGCGGCCGGCGGCGGTCTTAAGGTGTATCCCACAGTGGCATCTGGCAGCATAACCGTTGAAGGCGGCGCAGGCAAAGTGACGGTGACGAGCCTTGCAGGCGTCGCAGTGGCCTCCAGCCTCACCAATTGCGGCCATGCAGTGATCGATGTGAGCCGCCTTGCCCCAGGGTGCTACATTGTGGCCAGCGGCGGCCAGGCCCGGCGCATTGTCAAGCAATAGACGATATGGGTAAATGAAATAGATTATATTTGCAGTCTTATTCTTAGAATTTTTATTCAAATCAGGGCATTGGCCTCTCGTGAGAGAAGCCAATGCCTTTGATTGTGAACGTATAAAGAGGCTTAATTTTAGCGGTGGCCTGGGCCGTGAATTTGGCGTTGCACGCGATTTGCACTATCTTTGTAGCATATTATGCACTATTGGCAAATATAAGGTTAATATAAATAAATCATCACACACTAACGATGAGAAAGTACAACATTATCAACAACACTTTGGGTTGGCTGGTGTTTGTGGTAGCTGCTATCACCTACCTGCTCACCATCGAGCCCACGGCAAGCTTCTGGGACTGCCCGGAATTCATTGCCCAAGGATTTAAACTGGAAATCGGCCACCCGCCTGGCAACCCGATATTCATTTTGGCCGCCCGCTTTGCGGCCAACTTTGCCGGCGGCGATGTGACCGCCGTGTCGAAGTGCATCAATGCCATGTCGGCACTCTTTAGTGCGGCCACCATACTGCTGCTGTTCTGGACCATTACGCACCTTGTGAAAAAACTCGTGGTGCGCGATGGCAAGGAAGACGAAATGACGCTGGCCCAGTACCTGGTGGTGATGGGCAGCGGCTTGGCCGGGGACCTTGCCTACACTTGGAGCGACACATTCTGGTCCTCGGCTGTTGAGGCCGAGGTGTATGCCTTCTCGTCGTTCTGCACAGCCTTGGTGTTCTGGCTCATACTCAAGTGGGAGAACCGCGCCGACGACCCCGGCAGCGACAAGTGGCTCATACTCATTGCCTACGTGTTTGGCATTTCGCTGGGCGTGCACCTGCTCAACCTGCTGTGTATTCCGGCCATTGCACTTGTGTTCTACTACCGCAAGTTCAAGCACACCAGCGTCAAAGGGTCGCTCCTCACGCTGCTTGTGTCGTTTGCGCTGATAGTGCTCATCCTTTACGGCCTTGAGCCGGGCTTTGTGGAGCTTGCAGGCTACTTCGAACTGCTGTTTGTCAACACACTCGGCCTGCCGTTCAACACCGGTGTGCTATGCTATGCCGTGCTGCTTGTGGCCACTCTTGTGTGGTGCC
>CALBLR010000178.1 GCA_937896015.1 uncultured Prevotellaceae bacterium
CATTGGTGCGGTATTTCCCGACTGCGATCTGGGCGCCCTCACTGAACCCCGTGGGGAAGAATGCTGCCTGCCAAGCGCATAGCTTTTCTTTGTTCAGCGGTTTGTCGTAGCTGCCCACAGCGTCGAGCATTACTGCAACAACAGAGTCAACATAATGCGACGTAGCCGAAAGCCTTACATTTTCAATGCCAAGTTTTCGGGCTATAGACGAGTGCACCTCGTCCACATTCAGGCTGACGCCCTCTATTTCTGAAGAATACACCACGTCATACGTCAGATTTTCGGCCATTGCTTTAAGTTTGCTGTCAAAGCCAAGCGAGGCAAGCCTGCCATACAATAAACCTTGCTTGCGGCCAACCTTTTAAATGATAGCCGTAAGTGCAGATGCATCCCATTTGAATGCCGTCCAATTGCTTCTTTCGTGTATATACATAACGTATAAACTAATTCATGCGGCGTTTGCCGCCAATATCGTCGCAAATTATGCGACAAAAATAGTTTTTTTGTCGCATCCACAAATGGGCGGCTAAATGATTGCTATCGCAAAATGGCGGGATGGCGGTTGGCCAGGGCGATTTTTTCGGGGATGGGTGGAGGCGGATTGCGCGATTTGCACTATATTTACAAAAAAAACGGATATGGCTATGCAAAAGATACGCTCTTGCGCCGAACTCATCGACTACATCAACCGAATTGGCATTCTGCCGCTGCTGCCTGCAGCCGGGCTGCCCGAATGGTCGGCCGACGGCGTAACCGACGACGACTGCCACTACACGCTGCTTCCCGACGGAGGCTGGGAATGGCCGCTGTGGGAGTGGAAGGGGGCAATAATTCAGGATTCGGGCTGCGCCTATGGCAAGCTGGTGGGCGGCAAGGCGGCTTTTGTAAGCCGCGAGTGGTGGCCCGACCTGTGCAACCACCGCCGGCACGCCGTGCCGCTGGCCGAAGGCTCGGTGGAGGAGATGATATTGTTTACCCTGCGCGAGCACGGCAGCCTCATAACGCGCGACCTGCGCCGCGCATGCGGCTTCACTGGCCCGAAAATGCGCAGCCGCTTCGACGCCTATGTGACGCGCCTTGAAATGGGTTGCCGCGTGGTGACCGAGGACTTTGTGTATCCGCGCGACCGCCACGGCAGGGAATATGGCTGGGGGTGGTCGCTGCTCACCACGCCCGAGAGCCTGCTGGGCCACGACCTGTGCCGCCCGCAGCGCACGCCCGAGGAGTCGCGGCTGCGGCTGCTTGGGCTGCTGCACCGCATTTTGCCGGGGCTGAGCGACAAAACGTATAACTCAATATTAAAATAACACACACTCTGCAACCTGTATGAAATATTTTTTGATAGCCGGCGAGGCGTCGGGCGACATTCATGGCTCGCAACTCATAAGCTCGATAAGGAATCACGACGCCGAGGCGGAGTTTCAGTTTTTGGGCGGCGACATGATGGCCCGGGCGGCTGGATGCCAGCCAATGATTCACTACCGCGACATGGCCTTTATGGGCTTCATCGAGGTGATTAAGCACCTGCGCAGCATCATGGGTTTCATGAGGCGGGCGCAAAAGGGCATAGAGGCGTTCAAGCCCGATGCGCTGATACTCATCGACTACCCGTCGTTCAACCTTAAGATGGCGCGCTTCGCCCATCTGCGCGGTCTGCCCGTGTTCTACTTCATTTCGCCCAAAGTGTGGGCCTGGAAGGAATGGCGTGTGAAGCAGATTAAGGAGTGTGTGGACCGTGTGTACTCGATTCTGCCGTTTGAAACCGAGTTTTTCGCGCGCCACGGCTATGAGGTGCAGTATGTGGGCAACCCCACGGTGAAAGAGATTGCCCAGGCCCGCGGCACGTTTGTCTCCGTTGGCGAGTTTGCCGCGCGCAATGGTCTTGATCCACACAAGCCCATCATAGCAATAGTGCCGGGCTCGAGGGTGAAAGAGGTGCGCGACAACCTGCCGCCTATGCTCGAGGCCTGCTCGCGCCACACCGATTGCCAGGCCGTGATAGCCGGCGCGCCGAGTCTCGACGCGGCGCTGTATGCCAGCGTGATGGGCCACAGCCGTGTGCCGGTGCTTCACGGCCAGTCGTTTGAACTGGTGGCCCATGCCCGCGCGGCACTGGTGACATCGGGCACGGCCACGCTCGAAACGGCCATTCTTGGCACGCCGCAGGTGGCCTGCTATCGCATGAACGGCAGCAAGCTGGTCTACCGCTTCTATTCACACCTGATTCACGGCAAATATGTGACACTGCCCAACCTGATTGCCGACGAACCGGTGATTCCCGAACTGCTGCTGCACCTGTGCAACGCCGACACCATCGACAGCCACCTGACGCCGCTGCTGGCCGCCAGCACGCAGCGCCGGCTGATGCTCGACGGATATGCCCGCATGGCCAAGCGCCTGGGCACGGCCGACTGCACCGACAATACCGCCACGGGCATAATTAACTACTTAAATGAGCACAATGCATAGCAAAAGCGAATTTCACGAGATAGAACTGTTTCTTGAAAACGAGATAGTGCCGCTGTACGACCACTTCGATGCCGGCCACCGCCGCGACCATGCGCACAGCGTGATGAGCCAGTGCCTGGAGTTGGCCAGCCACTATCCCGAGGCCGACAAGGCCGTGGCACTGACAGCCGCAGCCTATCACGACACAGGGCTGCGCGCCGGGCGCAAGACACACCACACCGAAAGCGCGCACATTGTGCGCACCGACAGCCGGCTGCGCCGCTGGTTCTCGCCCGACGAGATCGAGCTGATAGCCAATGCGGCCGAAGACCACAGGGCCTCGCTCGGACACGAGCCGCGCTCCCTGTATGGCCGGCTGGTGGCCGAGGCCGACCGCCTTATCGATGCCGGCACAGTGGTGCGCCGCACTGTGCTCTACGGCCTCGACCACTACCCCGAGCTGACGCGCCAGCAGCAATACGAGCGCATGCGCAGCCACATGATCGACAAGTATGGCCGCAGCGGATATCTGCGGCTATGGATT
>CALBLR010000179.1 GCA_937896015.1 uncultured Prevotellaceae bacterium
AACGATGTATGACGAGCGGTTCACCTCAACCATTGCCCACCGCGCCATGATTGACGGAGGCATGAAGAAGAGCGACCGCCGCGACAAGGGCCGGGTTGACTCGATTGCGGCCACCATAATACTCACCGACTACCTGCAAAGCGTAAAAGGCGGGCTTGGCACGGTGCTGTGAATGCGAAAAAAGATTCAGGACAAACAAGCAAAACCAAAACAATAAAAAGTTATTATGATACTACCCATATATCTTTACGGCCACCCCGTGCTGCGCAAAGTGTCGGAACCTGTGACCAAGGACTACCCCAAGCTGAAGGAGCTGATTGAAGACATGAAGGAGACAATGTATTCGAGCGACGGCATAGGCATAGCCGCACCGCAGGTGGGGCACAACATACGCCTGGTGTATATCGACGTGGATGTGATTGCCGACCGTTTTCCAGAGCTAAAGGGGCGCAAAATGGTGCTCATCAACCCCGAGCTAACCATCGACGAGGACAGCAAGACCGTGACCCGCGAAGAAGGCTGCCTGAGCGTGCCCGGCGTGAGCGAAAACGTGACGCGCCACGAGAAGCTGCACATCAAGTACACCGACGAGAACTGGGAGACTCATGATGAAGACATTGAGGGCTACTTGGCACGGGTGATTCAGCACGAGTGCGACCATCTGGACGGAATCCTGTATGTCGACCGGGTGTCGCCCATACGCAAGCAGCTTATACGCTCCAAACTCAACAACATTGTGAAGGGAAAAGTGCGCTGCAGCTACCGCACCAAGGGCTTCAAGCCAGCCCACAAGCACTAAGCGGCAAAGCTGTGCCAGCATCGAAACGGCCTCGGCATGACTATATTCAGTCATGCCGAGGCCGTTTCGTCTACGTTCGGGCATAAAAAAAAGTGAAGGGTGTCTCGCGACAGCCTCCACATTAAAATCTAATACCATGAAAAACACACGCGCAAATATAGGCATTTAATTGCTTATGGCAACAATTTTCGGCAAAAAATCGTGCACACAGGGCCAAAATAGTCATGAAATGAGTGATAAGGCGCCGTATTGAGCGCACTTCAACAATGCTGCAAAGCAATAAAAACGGCAGCAGTTTTATGGGCCGTAGTGCACAACGCGGCTAAAAAATCACTAATTTTGCACATTATGAAATCATTGAGCAACGTTAAAGAGATTTTGGCTTTCCTGCGCGAACTTGAGTCCAACAACGACCGCGCGTGGTTTAAGGCCAACAAGGACCGCTATGACGCCCTGCGCAAGCCGTGGGAGGCCGATGTGGAGCGGCTGATTTCGCTGGTGGCGCAGTTCGACCCCGACACACGCGGTCTCACAGTGCAGCAGGCAGTGTACCGCATATACCGCGACGTCAGGTTTTCAAAAGACAAGTCGCCATACAAAACTTATTTCTCGGCTGTGGTGAGCGGCCGCGGGCGTAAAGAGGTGCGGTCGTGCGACTACGTGCACTTCCAGCCAGGACGGCTGATGATAGGCGGTGGCATATGGTGCCCTGAGCGCGATGTGCTGCAGCAGCTGCGCTCGCTCATCGATGCCGAGCAGGAGGAATTTGAGCACATAGCGCAAGGCCCGGCGTTCAAGCAGGGCTTCCAGTGGGAAAGCGACTCGCTGAAAAACGTGCCGCGCGACTACCCCAAAGACCACAAGCTGGCAAAATTCCTGAAGATGAAAGAATACCTGGTGACGCGGCATCTGAGCGAAGACTACTTTGACTGCGACGACTGGGTGGAGCGGGTTGCCGCCGACCTCAAGACACTGCAGCCGCTGCACCAGTTTTTAAACTACGTGTTTGAGTAGGCCTACGGGGGTCGGTTTGCACATTTCACGGCGATTTGCGCACCAGCAATTCACATCATAGCAGCTTGTGTGCCAAAGGTTAATCTTGTTCAAAATCAGAACAAAACTGGCCCATATTCAATTACAAATCACTATATTTGCCTTAGAAAAACAAAACGGAACGTAATAATGAAAATTCAAGGAGCAGTAGTTGTAAACGAAGAGCGCTGCAAGGGCTGCAACCTGTGTGTTGCGGCATGCCCGTGCGGAGTGCTTGCGCTTAAGAAAAAAGATGTGAACAATCGAGGCTACCATTACGCTTATATGGAAGCCCCTGAGAAGTGCATCGGGTGCCAAAGCTGCGCCCTGGTGTGCCCCGACGCGTGCATCGAGGTGTATCGCGTGGTGGAGAAGTGATGGATGCAGGCGCAGGCATGCGCCCCACCCCACATATCCACTCACATCACACAAAATAACGTATTAAAGGAATAAATCAGGAAAAAAAGAATTCTACAATGAATGATAAAGTAACACTGATGAAGGGCAACGAGGCGCTGGCCATGGCGGCCATCCGCTATGGCGCCGACGGCTACTTCGGTTACCCCATAACCCCGCAAAGCGAGGTGCTTGAGACTCTGGAGCAGCAACAGCCCTGGGACACCACCGGCATGGTGGTGGTGCAAGCCGAGAGCGAAGTGGCGGCAATCAACATGGTGTATGCCGGCGCCGCATGCGGCAAGGCCGTGTTCACATCCACATCGAGTCCGGGCTTCAGCCTGATGCAAGAGGGCATGAGCTACATGGCCGCAAGCGAGGTGCCCGCGCTGGTGATAAACGTGATGCGCGGCGGCCCCGGCCTGGGCACCATACACCCCTCGCAGGCCGACTACTTCCAGGCATGCAAGGGCGGCGGTCACGGCGACTACCACGCCATAGTGCTGGCACCGTCGAGCGTGCAGGAAATGTGCGACTTCGTGGGCCTGGCTTGGGACCTGGCATTCAAATACCGCTGCGTGTCGATGATTCTGGCCGACGGCGTGATTGGCCAGATGATGGAGAAGGTGGTGCTGCCCAAGCAGCGCCCGCGCCGCACCGAAGACGAGATTCGCCGCCAGTGCCCATGGGCAGTGAACGGACGCAAAAACGGACGCAAAAAGAACATAATCACATCGCTCGAACTCGACGACGACGTGATGGAGGCCAACAACCTGCGCTTCCAGGCCACCTACCGCGAGATTGAGAAAAACGAGACGCGCTGCGAGCTGATTGACGCCGACGACTGCGACTACCTGATAGTGGCATTCGGCAGCCAGGCGCGCATCAGCCTCAAGACCATGGAACTGGCGCGCGCCGAAGGCCTGAAGGTGGGCCTTGCGCGCCCCATCACGCTGTGGCCCTTCCCTGCCGAGCAAATAAAGAAGGCCGCCAAGGGAGTGAAAGGCATACTGTGCGTGGAGCTTGACGCCGGACAGATGATTGAAGACGTGAAGCTGGCTGTGGAGTGCAACGTGCCAGTGGAGCACTACGGACGCCTGGGCGGCAACGTGCCCACCCCCGACGAGGTGCTCGACGCGCTGAAGAGCAAACTCATTAACGACAAGAAGTAAACACACGGCTTATTATGGAACTTAACGAAATAATAAAACCAGAGAACCGGGTATACAAGAAACCCGCTCTGCTCAACGATAACCACATGCACTACTGTCCCGGCTGCAGCCACGGCGTGGTGCACAAGCTCGTGGCCGAAGTGATTGAGGACATGGGCGCCGAAGACAAGGCAATAGGCATTGCCCCGGTGGGCTGCGCCGTGTTTGCCTACAACTACATCGACATCGACTGGCTGGAGGCCGCCCACGGGCGCGCACCGGCCATGGCCACAGCCGTGAAGAGGCTGCAGCCCGACAAGCTGGTGTTCACCTACCAGGGCGACGGCGACTTTGCCGCCATTGGCACCTGCGAGTCGATTCATGCCTGCAACCGCGGCGAGAAC
>CALBLR010000180.1 GCA_937896015.1 uncultured Prevotellaceae bacterium
AAAGGAAAAATACCACAAGCCGGGCAACGTGTTTTGCGGAGTGACCCACCGCATCGACCGCCCGACGTGCGGCCTGGTGGTGTTTGCCCGCACAAGCAAGGGACTGAGCCGCATGAACGAACTGTTTCGCAACGGCAAGGTGCACAAGACCTACTGGGCCATAGTGAAGCGCCATCCGCCAAAGGACGAAGACACCCTGGTGCACTACCTGACCAGCACCGAGCGCAACAACAAGACGTATGCCTCGCTCACACCGCGGCCAGGCGCGCAAAAGGCGATACTCAGCTACCGCGTGATTGCCAGCAGCGACAACTACCACCTGCTGGAGGTGGACCTGAAGACGGGGCGCAAGCACCAGATACGCGTGCAGCTGTCGAGCATAGGCTGCCCCATTAAGGGCGACCTGAAATATGGCGCGCAGCGCAGCAACCCCGACGGAGGCATATGCCTGCAGTCGCACCGCATACGCTTCATCCACCCAGTGTCGCTAAAAGAGATCGACGTCACCGCCCCCGTGCCCGACGACAACCTGTGGCAGGCGCTGGCGCAGAAAGCGGCCGAAAATAGCGCATCAAATGTTTCGGAATGACGCAAAAGTTAAGTAAATTTGTAGACACAAGACAACAACGATAACTAAAACACTGAAATTTACAAACTATGGCAACAACACCTGAGTTTAAGTACGCGCCCATGTTCCAACTGGGCAACGACGACACAGAGTATTACCTGCTCACCAAAGAGGGCGTGAGCACCGCCGAATTTGAGGGCAAGACCATCCTTAAAGTGAGCAAAGAGGCTCTCACCAAGCTCTCGCAGCAGGCCTTCCACGATGTGGAATTCATGCTGCGCCGCGCCCACAACCTGCAAGTGGCTAAAATTCTGAGCGACCCCGAGGCTTCGGAAAACGACAAATATGTGGCCCTGCAGTTTCTGCGCAACGCCGAAACGGCCGTGAAGGGCGTGCTGCCCTTCTGCCAGGACACCGGCACAGCCATCATCCACGGCGAAAAAGGCCAGCGCGTGTGGACCGACTTTGAAGACGAGGAGGCTCTGAGCCGCGGCGTGTACAACACATTCACGCAAGACAACCTGCGCTATTCGCAGAACGCACCGCTCAACATGTATGACGAGGTGAACACCCGCTGCAACCTGCCTGCACAAATCGACATCGAAGCCACCGAAGGCGACGAATACCGCTTTGTGATGGTGGCCAAGGGCGGCGGCTCGGCCAACAAGACATACTTCTACCCCATGACCAAGGCCACCATCCAAAACGAAGGCACGCTGCTGCCCTTCCTGGTGGAAAAGATGAAGACCCTGGGCACGGCCGCATGCCCGCTCTACCACATCGCCTTTGTGATAGGCGGCACCAGTGCCGAGAAAAACCTGCTGACGGTGAAGCTTGCCTCAATAAAATATTACGACAACCTGCCCACCACCGGCGATGAGACCGGCCGCGCATTCCGCGACATCGATCTTGAGAACAAACTGCTTGAAGAGGCCCACAAAATTGGCCTCGGCGCACAGTTTGGCGGCAAATATCTGGCCCACGACATTCGCGTGGTGCGCCTGCCGCGCCACGGCGCAAGCTGCCCCATTGGCATGGGCGTGAGCTGCTCGGCCGACCGCAACATCAAGGCCAAGATCAACAAAGACGGCATCTGGATTGAGAAGCTCGACACAAATCCGTCGGAGCTGATTCCCGAGGAATACCGCCGCCCAGGCGAAGGCGCCAAGGGCATCGAAATTGACCTTGACAAGGGCATCGACGCAGTGCGCAAAGAGCTCACCAAATATCCCGTGAGCACACGCGTGAGCCTGAAGGGCACCATAATTGTGGCGCGCGACATTGCACACGCCAAGCTCAAAGCCCGCCTCGACGCCGGCGAAGACCTGCCCGCATACTTCAAGGACCACCCCATCTTGTATGCCGGCCCGGCCAAGACCCCTGAAGGCTATCCCTGCGGCAGCATGGGCCCGACCACTGCCAACCGCATGGACCCCTACGTCGACGAGTTCCAAGACCACGGCGGCAGCCTGGTGATGATAGCCAAGGGCAACCGCACCCAGGTGGTGACCGATGCCTGCAAGAAGCACGGCGGTTTCTATCTGGGCACCATTGGCGGCGTGGCCGCAGTGCTGTCGCAGAGCAGCATCAAGAGCATTGAGTGCGTTGAATATCCCGAACTGGGCATGGAAGCAATCTGGAAAATCACAGTTGAAGACTTCCCCGCATTCATCCTTGTTGACGACAAGGGCAACGACTTCTTCAAGCAGCTGAAGCCCTGGACTCCGTGCAGCGCCTGCAAAAAATAAGCTGAAACAGGCTGCATAAAGCATATGCGCCCGGCGCCAACAGGTGTTGGCCGCCGGGCGTTTTTTTGTCCATTCCCAGCCATTTCAGGTAGGGAAATATGCTAAAAAGCATTTTTTCTGCATTTTTTGGCCCGCAGCCCTTGACAATTCAGAAATTATGCTTACCTTTGCAGTGCAAATCGCGGGATGGAGCAGTGGTAGCTCGTTGGGCTCATAACCCAAAGGTCGTCAGTTCGAGTCTGGCTCCCGCCACTAAACAAAAAGCTGAATCACTCAAGGTTCAGCTTTTTTTATTCCCAAATCCCTTGCATTTTCATGGAGGACTAATAGATTCGCCCGGCATAGTCATTCGGGATTTTTCTATAACTTTGTAACGTTAAAGCCACGATTTTTATGCCGCAGATAAAATCATATCCAATCATAAAATCACCTTTGAACTACACTGGAGGCAAATTCAAATTGCTCCCACAAATTCTTCCGCTATTTCCGCAGAACATCAACACGTTTGTTGACTTATTTGCCGGGGGGTGCAACGTTGGGGTCAATGCTCCTGCAAAAAAAATAATCTGCAACGACATAATCCCCTATCTCATACAGATATTCAACAAATTCAAAGACACAGACAATTCCCTCATAACAGAATACATCAACAATAGAATTGCCGAATATTCGCTCTCGGCGACCAACGAAGCCGCATACAAGGCATTCAGGCAGCAATACAACGACAATCCCAATCCCCTCGACCTCTATATCCTCATCACCCATTCGTTTAACTATCAGCTGCGATTCAACTCCCGTCATCAGTACAACAACCCTTTTGGCAAGGCCAACAGCACGTTCAATGCTGCAATGAGAAACAATCTCAATCTTTTCTTAGACAGGGTGAAAAGTATCGACATTGATTTCGTGTGCAACGACTTCTTATATTTCGACTTTTCTTCTATTACTGCCGATGATTTCATTTATTGCGACCCACCATACCTCATATCCACAGGAGCATACAATGACGGGAAGCGCGGATTTAAGGGTTGGTCAGAATCTGAAGAATACCAGCTTCTCGCTATGCTTGAGTCTTTTGACAAAAACGGCATTCGCTTTGCGCTGTCTAACGTGTTGCTCCACAAAGGCAAAACCAATCACATTCTTATTGATCGGATTGGCAGGCACAATTTCAAAGTAGCACATCTAAAGAAAAATTACGCGGCTTCATCATATCACACTTCCGACCGAAACAAAAATGGCAGCGATGAAGTTTTAATCATGAATTA
>CALBLR010000181.1 GCA_937896015.1 uncultured Prevotellaceae bacterium
CGAGATTTCAGAAGAACTTAAATAGCGGTGTTTTTTTCATTCACAATGCTTATGGGATACGATGAATTCATGGCCCTGGCCGCCGAGCGCCACTCGTGCCGCAAATTTGACACGGCGCGCAAGGTGGACCGCAGCCTATTAGCGAAAGTGGCAGAGGCCGCCCGCATAGCGCCCAGCGCGTGCAACCGCCAGCCCTACCGCATGGTGGCGGTCACCGACCCCGCCACGCTGGCGGCTGTCGCAGCAGCCTACGGCCGAGAGTGGATAAAAACCGCACCGGCGGTGATTGTGGCAGTGGGGCTGCACAGCCAGGCCTGGCGCCGCAGCGGCGACTGCATGGACGCCACCCACATCGACGCGGCCATAGCCGTCGACCACATGACGCTTGCCGCCCAGGCCCTGGGGCTGGGCACCTGCTGGGTGTGCGCCTTCAGCGCCATGGCGGTGGCACAGGCACTGCAGCTGGCGCAGGGCGAGGAGCCGGTGGCGCTGCTGCCCATAGGCTGGCCCGCCGAGCCTGACGGCCACAGCGAGCGCCACAAAGTGAGAAAAGACATCAACGAGATAGTGCAATGGCGATGACCCCACTCCACACACTGCTGGCCGCCGCAGCACTGGCCGCCGCCCTGACGGCGTGCAGCAGCGACGGCTGCACCGACAACGGCAGCAGCCTGCCACTGGCGGCGTTCTACACCAGCGGCAGCACGCAGAGCCTCACGGTGCCCAACCTCACAGTGCGCGGCATAGGCGCGCCCGGCGACTCGGCCCTGCTCAGCGCCGAGACGGTGAGCCAGGTGTACCTGCCACTGCGCCCCGGCTGCGACTCCACCAGCTTCCAGCTGAACTATGGCGGCCAAAGCACGGCCGAGGCCCGCACCACCGACACGCTGACGCTGCGCTACCGCGCCGTGCCGGCATTCGTGTCGCAGGAGTGCGGAGCCATGTATGTGTTTGAGATAGGCTCGTGGCATGCCACGGCCCACGGCATCGACTCGGTGGCCATCAGCGACCCCGTGATAACCAACGCCAACCGCATCGCCATTAAAATATACATGCGTGCCCAATGACTATGATTAAATTTCACACAGCAATGGCGGCACTGCTTGCTGCGGCAGCGGCATTCGCAGCCAGCGCGCAAGAGCCCGCAGGGCGCCGCATCACCCCCGTGACGCCAAGCACCAACACCGTGAAGGCGCCTCCCAAGGGCATCGACGACAAGGTGGTGGAGCGGTATCTGTCGGGCGACACGCTGTCGGCACTGGCCGAGGCGCGCGCCGACTCGCTGAAGCGCGTGTACCCGCGCTATCCGCTGCTCACCGATGTGACCTTTGGCATCAACTTTCTTGACCCCGTGCTGGCCCTTTTCGGGCAAAAGTACGGCGGCGTGGACCTGAGCGCCACCCTTAACATGTGGAACCGGCTGCAGCCCGTGGTGGAGATAGGCGCGGGCATGGCCAAGGACACGCCCGACGACCTCAACTACACCTACCGCGGCAAGTTGTCGCCCTACGCGCGGCTGGGCGTGAACTACAACCTGCGCTTCAAGAGCGAGCCGCGCTACATGGTGGTGGCAGGCGCGCGGCTGGGCGCAAGCGCGTTCACCTACAACGTGACGGGCGTGACCGTGAGCGACGGCTACTGGAACGAGAGCGAGAAGTTTGACCTGAAGGGGCTCAAGTCGCACGCCCTGTGGGCCGAGGTGCTGCTGGGGCTGCGCGTGCAGCTGTGGCGCAACCTGTCGATGGGCTGGCAGGTGAAGTGGCACAAAATGCTCAGCTACAAGCGCAACGGATATTCCGCGCCATGGTATGTGCCCGGCTACGGCAACCGCGAGCGCAGCCTCACGGCAGGCTTCAGCCTCTACTACACCCTGCCGCTGAGCAAGGGCAAGTGGCCTAAAACCGACAAGCCGGCCCTTGCTCCGGCTGCAGCCCAGCCGCAACAGCAATAACGCTGACAGCATAACACACAGGGAGGGCGCGGAATTGCAATTCCGCGCCCTCCCTGTGTGTTATGCTATATGAGTGTGGCTGCTAAGCTATTATCAGGTCGATGCCCAGCTCCTCGATTTGCTTCACCACGGCTGGCGACACGCGCGAGTCGGTGATGATGAGGTCAATCTCATCGATATTGCCGATTTTTGCAAAGCCGCGGCGGCCAAACTTGGTGCTGTCGGCCAGCACGATGGTTTTTTGCGCGGCGGCCATCATCTCGCGGTTGAGCTCGGCCTCGCGCATGTCGGTGGTCGAGAAGCCAAAGTCGAAGTCGATGCCGTCGACACCTATGTAGAGTTTTGAGAACGAGCAGTTTTGCAGCAGCATGCGCGAGTAGTGGCCCACCACCGAGAGGCTGCTGTGGCGCAGCATGCCGCCCAGCTGCAGGATGTCGATGTTCTCGTCCTGCGCCAAGATTTGGGCCACCTCGATCGAGGCGGTGACGGCGGTGAGGCGGTGGTGCGGCCTGATGTTGCGCGCCAGTGCGTGCACTGTGGTGCCCGAGGCAATGATTATGGAGTCGTCGGTGGTGATCAGCTTTGCCGCCTCGCGGCCAATGTCGTCCTTTTCCTTCGCCGACAGTTTCTCCTTTTCGTTCACCGAGCGGTTGTTGGTGAAGGGGTTGAGCAGAATAGCCTTGCCGTGGCTGCGATACAGCTTTCCCGCCTTCTCAAGCTCGGTGAGGTCTTTGCGTATGGTTACCGACGACACCGACAGCATCTGAGCCAGGTCGGACACCATTATGGAGCCGCTCTTGAGGAGCTTGTCGAGAATGAATGTGTGACGTTGTTCTTTGGTCATAATTGTTTTGGAGTTGTTAGTTGTATGGATAATAAAAAGGGAAGCTGTGCGCGGCGGTCAGGCGGCGTCTTCGCTTGCCGGCGGGCGGCATGGCAAAATGGCTTTCATTGCAAAAGTAGTGATTTTTTTTGCAGAAACAAAACAAATTGCGGCAGTAAAAACAGCACGCGGGCCAAGCCGCGCTTTCGTTTGCAAACCGGCCACGGCACTGGCGCGGAGACCGCAACCGCCACACTGCCACACATTAATATAAAAAAGGATACGAAAAATTTTGTTTGTTAGATAATTATAACTACTTTTGTTGTGAAACAAAAGCGGAACGGTGGCGAAAGGCGCAAGCCCTGCGCCCTAATTTGCTTTTTACGAAAGCTGGATAATATAACAACCTTAGAAGCAATAGAATTAGGTGATGAGTAATAATGTAAAAAAGCATTACGATGTAATCGTGATTGGTGGCGGCATCACAGGTGCCGGCACCGCCCGCGACTGCGCCATGCGTGGTCTTAGCGTCCTACTGGTGGAGCGCTACGACTTCACCTACGGCGCCACAGGCCGCAACCACGGCCTGCTGCACAGCGGTGCGCGATATGCCGTGACCGACGGAGAGTCGGCGGCTGAGTGCATCAAAGAGAACATGACGCTGCGCAAGATAGCGCGTCACTGCGTTGACGAGACCGAGGGTCTCTTCATCACGCTGCCCGAGGACGACCTGCATTATCAGGACACCTTCGTGGAGGCGTGCCACAAGGCCGGCATCAACGCCGAGGCCATCGACCCCGCCGAAGCCCGCCGCATGGAGCCGGCCGTCAACCCCACCCTGATAGGCGCGGTGAAGGTGCCCGACGCCTCAATTGACCCCTTCCGCCTGACCACGGCCAACGTGGTGGACGCGCGCCTGCACGGAGCCGACACGCTCACCTACCACGAGGTGGTGGAGCTGCTGGTGGAGCAGAACCGCTGCGTGGGCGTGAAGCTGCGCAACAACCACAACGGCGAGATGAGCGAGGTGCATGCCGACCTCACGATCAACGCCGCCGGCATCTGGGGCCACCTGGTGGCCAAGCAGGCCGGCATCACGGTTAACATGTTCCCGGCCAAGGGAGCTCTGCTCATTTTCGGCCACCGCGTGAACAACATGGTGATTAACCGCTGCCGCAAGCCGGCCAACGCCGACATTCTGGTGCCCGACGACACGGTGTGCGTGATAGGCACCACCAGCGACCGCGTGCCATTTGAGGAATGCGACCACATGAAGGTGACCCCCGAAGAGGTCGACATTCTCATGCGCGAGGGCGAGAAGCTGGCCCCGAGCCTGGCCACCACCCGCATTCTGCGCGCCTACGCAGGCGTGCGCCCGCTTGTGGCCAGCGACGATGACCCCAGCGGCCGCAGCATCAGCCGCGGCATCGTGTGCCTCGACCACGAGTCGCGCGACGGCATGGCGGGCTTCATAACCATCACCGGCGGCAAGATGATGACCTACCGCATGATGGCCGAGGAAGCCACCGACCTGGCCTGCAAGAAGCTGGGCATCGACAAAAAGTGCGAAACTGCCACCACACCGCTGCCAGGCTCAGAGCCGCGCAACGACGAGCAGTACAAGACATACAGCTACGCCCAGAAGGCCGCCGAAGGCCGCCACGGCACACTCACAAGCGAAATCAAGAGCGGCGACAACGAAGACGACGCCCTTGTGTGCGAGTGCGAGGAGGTGACCGTGGGCGAGGTGAAATATGCCATCAACCAGCTGCACGTGCACAACCTCATAAACCTGCGCCGACGCACGCGCGTGGGCATGGGCACATGCCAAGGCGAGCTGTGCGCCTGCCGCGCAGCCTGCGTGCTGGGCAAGGAGAGCGGCGACACCGCCAAGAGCGGTGCCGACCTGGCCAGCTTCATCAACGAGCGCTGGAAGGGCATGCAGCCTGTGGCATGGGGCGACACACTCAACGAGGCCCAGCTCACAGCCACTATCTATCAGGGTCTTTGCGGCCTCAATAAGTTTGTTGACAAAAAGGAGGTGGAAAAATGAAGTTCGACTCTATTATAATAGGTGGAGGCCTCAGCGGCCTCACCGCGGGCATCAAGCTGGCCAAGGCCGGCCAAAAGGTGGCCCTTGTGGCTGCCGGCCACAGCACTCTGCACTTTAACTCAGGCTCGTTCGACCTGCTGGGGCACGACGAGCAGGGCAATGCGGTGGCCAACCCCACCGAGGCAATTGCCAAGCTCAGCGCCGCACACCCCTACAAGAAGGTGGCCGACGTGGCCAAGCTGGCCGGCGAAGCCAAGCAGCTGCTGGCCGATGCCGGGCTGGCCGTGGAGGGCGACGCAGCCCGCAACCACTACCGCCTGAGCCCCATGGGCGTGGCCATGCCCGCATGGCTCACCATAGGCGGATACCTGACACTCGACGACCCCGCGTCGATTAAATACAAGAATGTGGCCATAGTCAACATAAACGGCTATCTCGACTTCCCCGTGGCCTTTGTGGCCGACGCGCTGGAGAAGATGGGTGCCAAAGTGGCCATCAAGACCATAAGCACTCCCGCACTTGAGGTGGCACGCCGCAGCCCCAGCGAGATGCGCGCCACCAACATCGCCAAGGTGCTGGAGCGCGACGGGCAGCTCGAAGAGGCAGCGCAGGCCATCAACGCCGTGCTCAGCGGCGAAGACGCAGTGCTGCTGCCCGCAGTGCTTGGCATTGCCGACGGCAATGGTGTGGCCCTGCTCGGCAACCTGGTGAAGACCACGGTGAAGTTTGTGGCCACACTGCCCCCGTCGGTGCCCGGCGTGCGCACCGAGACGCTGCTGCGCAAGCGCTTTGAGGCGCTGGGCGGCACATACATTGCCGGCGACCGCGTGAAGGGCGGCAAGTTCAAGGGCCAGCATCTGGCCAGCATCGAGACCGAGAACCTCACCGGAGCCGAGCTGGCAGCCGACACCTTTGTTCTGGCCACAGGCTCATTCATGAGCCGCGGCCTGAGCGCCAACTACCAGCGCGTGTGGGAGACGGCATTCAACCTCGACGTTGACGCCGCAGCCGACCGCGCAAGCTGGACCAGCGAAGACGTGTTCGACGCCCAGCCCTACCAGGAGTTCGGCGTGAAGACCGACGACAAGCTCCGCGTGAGCCTCGGCGGCAAGACGGTGGACAACTTCTATGCCGCGGGCTCGGTGCTGAGCGGCCACAACTCGCTTAAGCTGGCCGATGGCACCGGAGTGTCGATGCTCACCGCGCTGCAGGTTGCTAACAACATTTTAAATGACTAATTCACTGACATGGCAAACGAAACTCAATTAAGCAGCATAAGCGCAAACAACTTCGAGCAGTGTCTTAAGTGCTCGATCTGCACGGTCTACTGCCCCGTTGCGGCAGTCAACCCGAAATATCCCGGCCCGAAGCAGAGCGGACCCGACGGCGCGCGCTACCGTCTTAAGAACCCTGCCTTCTTCGACGAGGCGCTGAAGATGTGCCTCAACTGCAAGCGTTGCGAGGTGGCCTGCCCCAACGACGTGAGGATTGGCGACATAATTCAAAAGGCGCGCATCGACTACAGCACACACAAGCCCAGCCTGCGCGACACCATGCTGGCCAACACCGACTTTGTGGGCACCATGGCCAACATTGTGGCCCCGGTCACCAACTTCGCCCTGGGCCTGCCCATAACCAAGAGTGTGCTGCACAGCGTGATGAGCATCGACAAGCACCGCTCGTTCCCCAAATACTCGTCCACAAAGTTCGAGACGTGGTTCAAGCGCAACGCCCTCAAGGAGCAAGACGCATTCAAAAAGCACGTGAGCTACTTCCACGGCTGCTATGTGAACTATAACTTCCCCAAGCTGGGCCAGGACCTGGTGAAGGTGATGAACGCCGTGGGCTATGGCGTGCACCTGCTTGAAAAAGAGAAGTGCTGCGGCGTGGCCCTGATCTCCAACGGCCTCATTGGCCAGGCCAAGCGCCAGGCGCAGCTCAACACCGACTCCATCCGCAAGTCGGTGGCCGACGACAAGCGCCCCGTGCTCACCACCAGCTCGACCTGCACATTCACCATGCGCGACGAGTATCCCCACCTGCTGGGCGTTGACAACGCCGACGTGCGCGACGGCCTCACCCTGGCCACCCGCTTCCTCTTCCGCCTCGTGGACGAGGGCAAGATAAAGCTTGCCTTCCGCCCCGACTACAAGCTGCGCGTGGCCTACCACACGGCCTGCCACATGCAGAAGATGGGCTGGGCCATCTACAGCACCGAGCTGCTGAAGATGATTCCAGGCGTGGAGTTCACCATGCTCGAGTCGCAGTGCTGCGGCATCGCCGGCACCTACGGCTTCAAGCGTGAGAACTACGAGACCTCGCAGGCCATCGGCTCGAGCCTGTTCGACAACATCAAGCGCGTCAACCCCGACGTGGTGGCCACCGACTGCGAAACCTGCAAGTGGCAGATTGAGATGTCGACCGGCTACCAGGTGATGAACCCGATTTCGATCATCGCCGACGCCCTCGATGTGGAAAAGACCATCGAGCTCAACAAATAAGGCACCAGCCCCACACTAAGCGGCCTTCGCCCCCATTGGCGCCCACACAGTGGCGCATGGGGCGGAAGCGGCTTTTATTGGTTGCCCCCACTCATGACAAAATCAAACTAAAAAACTACAGAATAAGACATGTCAAACTTTCTAACTCCCCCGGCCTTTAAGCCCGAACAGACAGGTGCTGAGGCCGACGCCAAATACCGCCGGCTGCGCTGGCAGGTGTTCTTCGGCATCTTCATCGGCTATGCCGGCTTCTACATTGTGCGCAAAAACTTCTCGATGGCCATTCCGGCCCTGGCCCCGTTCGGCTTCGACAAGGGCGAGCTGGGCATAGTGCTGTCGATGAACGCCATCGCCTACGGCTTCTCGAAGTTTCTGATGGCCTCCATCAGCGACCGCAGCGACGCCCGCAAGTTCCTGCCCCTGGGCCTGGTGTGCGCGGCGCTGTCGATGCTGTTCATGATAGTGCCCGTGCAGTGGATAGGCGCTGAGCACAAGGGCCTTGCCATCACGCTGATGGCCGCCCTCAACTTCCTGGTGGGCTGGTTCAACGGCATGGGCTGGCCCCCGTGCGGCCGCGTGATGACCCACTGGTTCTCCATCAAGGAGCGCGGCACGTGGATGTCGTTCTGGAACTGCGCCCACAACGTGGGCGGCGCCCTGGTGGGCCCCATGGCCGTGTACGGCGCCATGTGGTTCGGCTCGTGGTTCTACGGCAGCAACCAGGACTACTACTTCCTCATAGGCACCTACGCCTTCCCGGCCGCCGTGGCAATCCTGGTGGCCGTGCTGGCCTACTGCCTGATACGCGACACCCCGCAGTCGTGCGGCCTGCCCTCGATTGAGAAGTGGAGCGGCCACGCCAGCCAGAGCTACAGCGCCAAGGCCGAGGAGGTGCTCAGCACCTCGCAGATATTCAAGACCGTGCTGGGCAACAAGCTGCTGTGGTACATAGCCTTCGCCAACGCCTTCGTGTACATGGTGCGCTACGGCTGCCTCGACTGGGCGCCCACCATCCTCACCGAGAAGGGCATCGACCTGAAGGAGGCCGGCTGGGCCTACTTCGCCTACGAGATGGCCGCCATCCCCGGCACCATCATCTGCGGCTGGATAAGCGACAAGGTGTTCCACGGCCGCCGCGCCCTGCCCACCATCCTGTTCATGGGCCTGCTGATAGTGGCCATCGCCGTCTACTGGCAGAACCTCGACAACCTTAACGTGGTCATCGGCTGCCTCATCGCCATCGGCTTCCTCATCTACGGCCCCGTGATGCTCATCGGCGTGCAGGCCCTCGACCTTGCCCCGAAGAACGCCGCCGGCACCGCCGCCGGCCTCACCGGCTTCATGGGCTACGTGCTGGGCACCGCCGTGCTGGCCAACATCGTCATCGGCTACGTGGCCGAGCACGCCGGCTGGGACTGGACCTTCATCCTGCTCATGGTGGCCTGCGTGCTCTCGATACTGTTCATGGCCATGACCTACAAGCAGGAGCAGTATCTCGTGGAGCA
>CALBLR010000182.1 GCA_937896015.1 uncultured Prevotellaceae bacterium
CACAATGCGGTCGCCCTTGCCAAGAAAGTCGGAACTGATGCACACCGTGTAGTCGCGGTCTTTGGTGAACGAGTGCACCTTGCTCACAAGGGCGTGCTGCATGGTTTTGGGACTTTTCTTTTTCACAAACACCACTGGCAGGTGCATTTCAGCACCCATCATTATTGCCGGAGCGATGCCGCTGGCCTCAATGGTCACGATTTTGTTAACGCCGCAGTCCTTGAACCGCTCGCTCAGTTCGTGTCCTATCGCCTTCATCAGGTCGGGGTCCATCTGGTGGTTGATGAAACTGTCCACCTTAAGTATGCCGCCGGCATAGCACTTGCCGTCTTGCATTATGCGCTCCTTGAGCAGGTTGAATTCTCTCATTTCGTAAGTTTACAGTTTTTTTGATGCCGATGCGCGGCTGCTGCGCCGCACATATTGCAAAATTACTCAATTTTGGCTGTTGCCGCTGAGCCGGGGCGCAAAAAAAAGCGTTCTGCCCGTCGCGGGTGAACGCTTTTCAGATTGATGTTACTATATATTTGTGTATTCCGAATTTTTCCGGCGCATTTACTTTGTGTGTGTATTGTTGCGAATAGTTATGCCGGAAAGATGGGCAGATTTCCTGTTACGCTTAATAGTCGCCCACAATGCGCTTGGCTGTGGTGGTTGAGCCGTCGGTGTAGCGGGTGACCACAATGTTCACACCGCCGAACGGGCGCTGCTGGGCCATGCCGGCCAAGTTGTAGTAGGTGACGCTTTGCACCTGCTTCTCGGCAGCGCCGACTCCGTCAATGCCCGTCGACGTGCCCTTGGGCGCGAACAGCAGCATGGCCGGGAACCAGTAGCCGCTTTTCAGCTTCATGCTCTTCACCTTCGAGCCGTCGGCGGCATTGTATATGTTCAGGTAGTAGTTCTGCGAACTGTAGTCCTCAAACGTCGCTGCCACAACGTAGTTGTTGGCCTTGTCGAAGCCCACCACCGAGCCATACATGGCCTGGCCGTCGTCGAAGGTGATGAAGTTCTGCGTGAACTCCTGAGTCTTCAGGTTATACTTGCAAATGAAGTTGGTGCCCTCGCCAGGCGAATAGTAGAGCGTGGAGTTGGCCTCGTCGATGGCCGGAGTGGCATTTTTCCACGCCATCCAGGTGTTTTGCGAGGCCATGGGCACCGTCAGTGTGGTGGCGGGCTCAAAAGTGTTGCAGTCGAGCAGCACAAACTGCTCGGTATTTGATGCCGAAGGCACGCCATAGGTGCAGTCGTTGACCGACGCCACAAGCTGGTCGTTGACGGCAAACACCGAGGCAATGTTGTCGACAGCGACGGTCTCCAGCAGCCGGTCGGTGGCCACGTCTATCACATAGATGCCCTTGCCCTGCACAGCCACCAGCAGTTTGCCATGGAAGCACACCATGTTGCCCGGCTGGCTGCTGTAGGCCTGGCCGACGGTGCCGTCGATGGCGGCGCCAACAGTCGAGGTGGCGATGTCGAATGGATGCACGCCGTCGGTGGCGCCGATGTATCCCTTGGTGTCGCTCACTGTGAGATAGGCGCGGGTGTCGCCGCTGCCCACGTTGTCGATCGACACTTTCGACTTCAGCGTTTTGGCGTCGGCCACGATAAAGCGGCCGCCAGTGGAGCCATAGTTCTGCTTCGAGCACACATACAGGTTGCCGCCGTTCAGCTCGGCAAACTGCGACGTGTTGCCCAAAGTCCGGCCCGGGTTCACCTCCTGATAGGCGCGATAGGTGATCTCGCCCGTGTCGTAGGAATAGAAGTTGACACTGCTGGCGTTGTGCCCATACCAGTCCTCATTAAGGATGAAGACACCGTTTTGAAACTCCTGCTCAGCGCTGGCGCTGCCGGCCAGGGTCAGCGCCATGCCTAATATGCAAAATAGCCTTTTCATCTGCAACTATTATCTTTGTAGCGATTGTTACTTCACGATTTGCTTAGCTGTGCTGTGCGAGCCGTCGGTGTAGGTGGTGACCACGATGTTCACACCGCTGAAGGGCTCTGCGCTCTCCACACCCTGAAGGTTGTAGTATTTAACTCCGGCCACTGCCTTCTCGGCCACAGCGTCGGCCACGCCTGTTGCGGTCTTGGCGGGAGCAGCCTCAAGTTCTTTCCAAGTGAAGCCGCTGCCTGTGCCGAATGCCCAGCCGTCAACGCTGCCGTCGGCCAGCTTGCGGCTGCCGCAGCCCACGGGAGCATAGCTCCAAGTGGCGTCTAACGAAGCGCCCAGCCAATATGACCAGTAGCCGCTTGTGCTCCAGCCCTCGGAAGTGTAGTCGTCGGCGTCGTCAAACGAGCCATTGTTGTTGGCGTCCCACTTGAAGCCGGTGATGTAGAGGCCGTAAGCGCTCTGGCTGCCTTCCATTTGCAGACGCGGGTTGTTGTCGGCGATGGCCTGAACCATGTCGGCGCCAGTGGCCTCACCGTCATATTTGTAGCCAAACACAAGAGCCTTGGGGGCATTGTCGCCAGGCCATTGCAGCACCAGAGCCGAGCGGTTGGCACCTGTTCCGGTCCAGTTCTGAATGTCGTCCATAGTGAAGGCGTCAGCCACCAGTGCAGCGCATGCGAGCGCGATGAAAAGTAAAGTTTTCTTCATAATTAAAAATTGAATTTATTGTTGTTAATCTATACTCAAAATGCAAAAAACGACACCTGGCATGCCGCCACAGCCATGTAAGGGAGCAGGTGGGCAGCAAGCACCGAAAGCCATTGGCGGCACTGCCGCAATGCTTCATGCGTTTCACTACTGTATGTGATGCGTTTGCCATTTTCGGGGCTGCTTCATCTGCTTTTGCCCAGCTCAAAATCCGCGTGAGCCGTTACAAGGGCTTGCATAGGCAGGTCTTCTGACTCGTCTCCTGAATGTGCCGCGCCTTCCCGGTGATGATGCAGTCCCTGACAAGAGGATGGGGATAATGACTACAGACCAGTGGCGTAGTGCGGCGCACAACTATGGAAACATACAGCAGCGGGCTCTGTTCAGGACTCTCACCTGATTCCCTTTTAATCACCTAAACTTTTACAGTGAAAAGCGAAGGCAAACCTGATGCAATTTGCATTGTTGCTTTTATTGCGGCAAAATTACTGTATTTTCATCGGCCAAACAAAAAAATCGAAGAAAAAATCAGCCCAAAAATCAGCCTTTTTTCTTGATTTAATAGAACCATATGATAGCCACGTAATTACACATTTTATTCATTACTAATTATAAAAAGTTTTCCAGAAAAAATTATAATTAGCTGACTTTCAATAAAGTGATTTTCCAGAAATGATAAAAAGTTTTCCAAAACGAAAATTATGACGCTAAAAATTTTGTCGTTTTGCGGGCAATTATTAGTTTTGCAGTCGGCTATCGGGATGCCGCCACAAAGCGGCACACCCCGCAGCCATGAAAAGTGAGTCTCGAAAACTAACGACAACCCCCAAAAAATACATTCACAATCGATGATACAGACAGTAGTTAAACGCGACGGACGCGTCGTGGGATATAATGAAGAGAAGATTAAGGCGGCAATACGCAAGGCTATGCTCCAAACCGAGGCCGGCGAAGACGAGAGCCTGATTCAGCGCATAGCCGACCGCATAAGCACACGCGGCCGCAACCAGATGAGCGTAGAGGACATTCAAGACCAGGTGGAGCTTGAGCTAATGAAGAGCCCGCGCAAGGAAGTGGCACGGTGCTACATACGCTACCGTCAAAAGCGCAGCGTGGCCCGCAAGGCCAAGACGCGCGACATGTTTCTGGAAATCATCAACGCCAAGCGCAACGACATAACCCGCGAAAACGCCAACATGAACGCCGACTCGCCTGCCGGCATGATGATGAAGTTTGCCAGCGAAACCACCAAGCCCTTCGTGGACGACTACCTGCTCACCGACGAGGCCCGCGAGGCTGTGGAGGGCAACTACCTGCACATTCACGACAAGGACTACTACCCCACCAAGAGCCTCACTTGCGTGCAGCACCCGCTCAACAAAATTCTGGAGCGCGGATTCGTGGCAGGCCACGGCGAGTCGCGGCCGGCCAAGCGCATCGAGACGGCAAGCGTCATAGCCTGCATATCGATGGAGACGGCTCAAAACGAGATGCACGGCGGCCAGGCCATTCCGGCCTTCGACTTCTATCTGGCCCCCTACGTGCGCCTGTCGTTTATCGAAGAGGTGAAAAATGTGGAGCAGCTAACGGGCGAAGACCTGAGCAACCTCTACCACGTGGAGCTTGACGACTTCATCAGCAAGCCGCTCGACGGCCTTAAGGGCCGCGACCGCGACCTGCAGCATGCCATCAACCGCACCGTGAGCCGCGTGCACCAGGCCATGGAGGCGTTTATACACAACATGAACACCATTCACTCGCGCGGCGGCAACCAGGTGGTGTTCAGTTCAATCAACTACGGCACCGACACCTCTGCCGAGGGCCGGTGCATAATCCGCGAGCTGCTCAAGTCCACCTACGAGGGCGTGGGCAACGGCTCGACGGCCATTTTTCCCATACAAATCTGGAAAAAGAAGCGCGGTGTGAGCTATCTGCCCGGCGACCGCAACCACGACCTCTATGAGCTGGCCTGCAAGGTGACGGCCCGCCGCTTCTTCCCCAACTTTGTGAACCTCGACGCCACCTTCAACCAAAACGAGAAGTGGCGCGCCGACGACCCCAAGCGTTACGAGTGGGAGATTGCCACCATGGGCTGCCGCACACGCGTGTTTGAAAACCGCTATGGCGAAAAGACGTCGGTGGGACGCGGCAACCTGTCGTTTTCCACCATCAACATCGTGCGTCTGGCCATTGAGTGCATGGGCATAGCCGACGAGGGGGAGCGCATCGACGCATTCTTCAAGAAGCTTGACCACATGCTCGATGTGACCGCGCGCCAGCTGTGCGACCGCTACGACTTCCAGAAGACGGCCCTCGCCAAGCAGTTCCCGCTGCTGATGTCGATGCTGTGGAACGGGGCCGAGGCGCTGAAGCCCACCGACACCATCGAGAGCGTGATCAACCAGGGCACACTGGGCATAGGCTTCATTGGCTTGGCCGAATGCCTCATAGCACTCACAGGCCACCACCACGGCGAAAGCGAAGAGAGCCAGAAGCTGGGACTGCGCATCGTGAGCCACATGCGCGATCGCGCCAACGAGTTCAGCGAGCGCTACCAGCACAACTTCAGCATACTGGCCACTCCGGCCGAGGGCCTGTCGGGCAAGTTCACCAAGCGCGACCGCAAGGACTTCGGCGAGATTCCGGGAGTGACCGACAAACTCTATTACACCAACTCCAATCATGTGCCGGTGTACTACCACTGCAGCCCCAAGCACAAAGCCGAGGTGGAGGGCCCGTATCACGACCTCACCCGCGGCGGCCACATCTTCTATGTGGAAATCGACGGCGACGCCACCCACAACCCCCTTGCCATAAGCAACGTGGTTGACCTCATGGACAAATACAACATTGGCTACTGCTCGGTGAACCACAACCGCAACCGCTGCATGGACTGCGGATACGAGGACGCCACCGACGGCCTTGACACCTGCCCAAAGTGCGGCAGCCACAACATCGACCGCCTGCAGCGCATCACCGGCTATCTGGTGGGCACCACCGACCGCTGGAACTCAGGCAAGCTGGCCGAACTCAAAGACCGCGTGGTGCACAAATAAGGCACTGAAGGAGGCAACAAGATGAATGAAACAGACACCACACTCAACGTGCTGCGCATTGTGCGCGGCACCTCGGTCGACGGCCCGGGGCTGCGCACCTCGGTGTATTTGGCCGGGTGCACCCACCACTGCCCAGGCTGCCACAACCCGCAGTCGTGGGACTTTGGCGGCGGCACGCCAATGACCATAGACGAGATTGTGGCCGACGTGGCAGCCGATGAGGAAGACATCACCCTCACCGGCGGCGACCCACTGCAGCAGCCCGAGGCCCTGCTGCCGCTGGTGAAGGAACTGAAGCAGCGCCTGCACAGCAACATCTGGTGCTACACCGGCTACTCATGGAGCCAGCTGGTGGCCGACAGCCGGCTGCGCCCCATTCTCGACTACCTCGACGTGGTGGTAGACGGCGAGTTTGTGCAGGCCAAGCGCGACACCGGCCTGCGATTCCGCGGCAGCTCTAACCAGCGCCTCATCGACGTGCACCGCTCGCTGGCCGGCGGCACCCCCATTGAGTGGACCGATTAGTCACTGCCAATAACGACATAACGAAGGCGCCGAATCCCCGCGTGGAGATTCGGCGCCTTTATGCTTTGCTGGAATGCGGATTAGCGCACCATGAGTTTTGTGGTGACTGTGCGGCCGCCTACGCGGGCTGCCACCACATAGGCGCCAGCTGCGCCCACATTGACCTGCGAGGCCTGCTTGGCTGTGGCCACCTCGCGGCCAGCGAGGTCGAACACGCTCACTGCATCCACCGCCTGGCTGAAGCACAGCACTGTGCCTCTGACGCGCACGCTTAGGCCGCTTGCAGCGTCGATGGTCTCAACAGCCGTGGGGCCGCTCTCCTTCATGTTATACACACACTCGATGCCGTTGAACAGCATGGTGTTTTGCACGCCTGTGGCGGGCTTGTCCATGTTCACCTGAATGGTGCTGAGCGAAATGGGGTATTTTAGCATGTCGCTGGCATCGGTCCATGCCGATGTGGGCACAGCAAACACGGTTTCCTGGTTTTGCGGAACAGCCTCGGGGGTTACGGTGTAGTTCACCGCGTTGCCAATGGGCGAACGCAGGGTGAACGTCATCGACTTCACTGTGGCGTTGCCCGGGTTGAGGCGCACGCGCAAGGTGTCGGGCAGGCTCCACAGGCGCACGCGCTTGTTGAGGCGCAGGTTGGCAATGCGGGCGCTCTTGCCGGTGTACACATACTTGATGCCGCCGCCCGGCAGGGCCTCAACCGAGTTGCGGGTGCCACCATTCTGGGTTATAGTCCAAGTGCTCACATCCATGTCGGGGTCGATGGGCATCACGTGGGCGGTGGGCTTCTCCACTATCACCTTCATCGAGCCGGTGTAGCTGCCCACAGTGCCTGTCACAGTGGCGGTGCCGTTGGCCACGCCCTTGAGGATGCCGGTGTTGGCATCAATCTTCACCACGCCTTCGTCGCTGCTGCTCCATGTGAGGGCGGCGGGGTCGATCACCATGGTCTTCTCGCCAACGGTGCTATACACTTCCACGGCATAGCTGCGGTAGCAGTCGTTGATCACCGAGTCGCAGCGCATGCTCAGCGCGTCGGCGCTGCCGGCCACCACCACGGGGATTGTGGCTGTGGCGCCGTTGTAGCTGGCTGTGAGCTGTCCATAGCCGCTGCCGTCGGCAAAGAATGTGGTGTCGGCCTTGATGTGGCCTATCTGGTCGGGGCAACTCAGCTTCACGCCCTTGAGGTCGGTGTTGACGAGCACGCCATATTTGTTGTAGCCATAGAACTGCGGTGTGTAGACCGAATACTTAGGGGCATCGAGTTTCCAGTCGACAAAGCGGATTTCGGCCACCTGGCTGTCGTCGGGTGATGGCGACACCACAAACAGGCCGTTGGCATCGGCACGCTCGCGTCCGTCGCTGGGCACATTGCGCGCGCCAAGTTCCTTGATGTAGAGGCACGACGAACCGCCGCCGTCGAGGTTCACGGCCTCGGTGCAGCCAGTGTAGCGCATAATGTCGCCCAGCTGCAGTGTGGTGCAGCCCGACGAAATGGCGCTGCGGCCGTCGACCACCATAAACACCACCTTCTTGCCGCCGTCGTAGTAGCCAATGGCAGTGCGGGGGTGATAGGCATCCATGAGGTCGCCGTGCACCTCAAGCGTAGAACCTTTTTCCACAATTTTGGGCTGTCCGGCCACCACTTCAAGCGGGTTCACGGCCTTGCCGCCCACGGTGATTGCCATGTTCACAGTCACGGTGTCGCCCACCTTCAGGTTCTTAACCATGTCGAGCGTAGAGCCGCGTCCGTCGATCACAAATCCGCCGGCCGGAATGGTCATGTCGCCATCGGTGCTTGGTGCGCTGGTCACCACCAGTTTATTGGGGCCGGCCAGCACAAACGACGCGCCGTCGGCCATCTTGGCCTGCACCTCGGCGCCGCCTGTCACATTGGTGCCGCTATAGTAGTTGGAGTTATATACTGTGATTTTGCCATCGTAGGGACTCACGTTGACACCGTGCAGCAGCACCGACGCGCCGCCGGGCATGGTCACCGTGCCGCTCACGCCCACGGGGTCGATATACACCTGCTTGTTCACATCGAGCACAAAGGGCCAGTAGCCGCTGGCGCCGCTATAGAGCTGGCCGTCGGCAATGCAGGTGCCAAGCGGCGTGCCCACAAGCGACTGGCCGCGGCTGGTGGTGCCGCTGGTGAAGTAGAAGTCGCCGTTGATGCCCACCAGATATCGGGCACCCGGGGCATCTTTGCGCTTGGCCATGCCCGACACAGTTTCGTTGCCGTTGATTTTGTCGGTGGCCGAAACAGCCTTGATTGTCACATTGGGATTGGCAAGATCGACTGTGGCATAGAAGGCGCGCATTGCGCGGCTTGAGTTGGAGATAAGGAGCGACGTCTGGGTGATGCCGGGTCCCACTTTGGCATGATAGAGGGTGTCGACCTGGTAGTCGGCCCCCCACAGCGTCACGTTGCCGCTGGCGCCGGCGCTGAGAGCCAGGCCCAGTGCCATGCTTGCAAGAGTAATGGTTTTCTTCATAATCTACGTAATATAGTTGTTTAATGTGGCTGGCGGCAATGGCCGCCAGCCAGCAGGTTTATTACTTAACACTTCAAAGTTACGGCCTTTGGGGCAAATATCATATTAAAAAGTGATGAAACTTTGCTATTATTAATGGTAGCAGACTATTTCACCGCCACCTTCACCGCGCGGCTGCGATGTCCACTGGCCACCACCAGCACATAAATGCCTGGCGATGGCACATCGATTTGCGAGGCCGACGTGGCCGATGCCACAAGACGGCCGGCAGTGTCGTAGGCCTCCACCCTATCGGCCACTGCGCTGAGCGCAAGGCGCGTGCCGGTGGCCTTGACAGTGAGTCCTGGCTCCACTGCCACCTGCCCCACTGCGCTCGGCCAAGTGTCGGTCATGCTGTAGGCGCACTCAAGGCCATTGAAGAGCATGGTGTATTGCTGCCCTGCCACCGACTTGCCCATGTTCACCTGAATGGTGCTGAGCGTGATGGGATAGCTGGCGGGGTCGAGGGCGTCGGTCCACTGTGCGGTGGGCAGGCTGAACACCGTCTCCCGATTTTGCGGCACGGTGTCGGGAGTCACGGCCACAGTGGTGGCCTTGCCGCCGGGAGTGCGCAGGGTGAACGAAACCGACTTCACCGGAGCCTCGCCCGGATTGAGGCGCACGCGCACGGTGTCGGGCAGACTCCACAGGCGCACCTTTTTGCTGAGCTTGATGCTGGGCACGCGCGCGCTTTTGCCGGTGTACACATACTTGATGCCGGTGCCACCCACCACATCGGCCGACACCTTGGCGCCGCCGCTTTGACTGATGTTCCAAGTGGCGAGGTCGATGCTCCGTTCAATGGGCATCACATGGGCCGTGGGGCGCTCCACAGTCACCTTCACCGAGCCGGTGAAGTCGCCCACAGTGCCGGTGATGGTGGCGGTGCCGTCGGCCACGCCGGTGAGAATGCCGCTGTTGGCGCCAATGCGGGCCACACTCTCGTCGCTGCTGCTCCACACCAGGGCCGATGGGTCGAGGGCAACAGTCTTGCCTCCGGCCTGGCCCTGCACCTCCACGGCCTGGTGGCGGTAGCCGTCGGTCAGCAGGCTGTCGCAGCGCATGGCCAGGGCTTCGGTGGCCACCACGGTCAGTGGAAGCTGGGCGGTGAGGCCGCCGTAGGTGGCCGTGAGCTTGCCGCTGCCAAGGCCGTCGGCTACCAGCACGCTGTCGGCGCGCACGCGGCCCAATGCGGCGGGGCAGCTCAACTTCACGCCCTTGAGGTCGGTGTCGATGAGCATGCCATATTTGTTGTAGCCATAGAAGCGCGGCACACAGGTGCCATAGCGCGGGAGCTCGAGTTTCCAGTCAACGAAGCCTATCTCGGCCACCGTGCTGTCGTCGGGCGCAGTGCTTATGGCAAAAAAGCCGTTGCCGTCGGCGCGCTCAGTGCCGTCGCTGGGGCGGTTGATAACGCCAAGCGCGCTCGAATAGATTGTGGCCGAGCCGCCGCCATCGATGTTCAGACCCTCGGTGGCGCCGGCATAGCGCATAATGTCGCCCAACTGGCGCAGACGCACACCGGCCGATATGGGCGAGCGGCCGTCGACCACCAGAAAGTAGAGTTTCTTGCCGCCGTCGCCAAAAGCAATTGAGCCGCGGGGCTGCTGGGTGGCACCGTCATACCACTGGCTCTCGGTGTCGAGCGTCTGACCACCGCCGAGCACCTTTGGCAGGCCCGACAACAGCTCAACGGGCACTATTTCCTGCCCGTTGACCGTGACGCGGGAATCCACCTCTATGGTGTCGCCCTCGTGCAGGGCCATCACCCACTGGCGGCAAGCGTCACCGCGGCCGTGAATCACAAATCGCCCGTCGGGAATGAGCATGTCGTGCCCAGTGCTGGGCGCGCCCGTCACCACCATGCGGCACTTGCGTCCCAGCTGAAGCGTCTGGCCGTCGGCAAGGCTGGCCTCCACCTCGGCCATGTCGTCGGTAAACTCGTTGGTGCTTCCGTAATACAGGTCGTTGTAGATGGTGACGACCCCTGCCGGAGCCTCGGCATTGAACGCCGCCAGCGGGGCCTGCGCGCCGCCCGGGGCTGTAAGGCTGCCGCCTATCACCACCTGATCGATGTAGTAGCGGTTGTTGGCGTCGATGGCAAACTGGCGTATATTGTTATATGCGCGGTAGATGGTGCCGTTGCACACGGTGGAGCCGAGCGTGGTGCCAAGTATCGAGGCGCCGCGCTGGGTCTTGCCGGCCGAGTTGCCGCTGGTGTAGAAGAAGTCGCCGTTGACACCGGCAAAGTATCGCTCTCCCGGCTTAGAGCGGCGCTGAGCCATGCCGCTCACCGTCTCGTTGCCTGCAAGGCGGTCGCCTGCGCAGATGCCGCCGTAGCGCACATTGGGTGTGCCCACGTCGAATGTGAAGTAGAATGCGCGGATTGTGGTGTTCTCGTTGTGAAACAGAAGCGAAGTCTGCGTGGTGCCTGGGCCCACCTTGGCGTGAAAGAGCGTGTCGACCGTGAAGGGGACGTCCATGAGGCTGAAAGTGGCCGACGCGCCGGCCATGGGCGCGCCAAGGCACAGCGAGGCGGCAAATGCCATGAGTGATTTCTTCATATTGAATGTGGTTTATGCGTGATTAAAGTTGTAATTAGAGGCATTGGAGCTCTCTCCCCAATGTCTCTACAAAGATACGCATTTTTCGCCACAGCGCAAATGCGCACCGAAAAAGCCGGCCCGGCTGCATATGGCAGCCGGGCCGGACATATATGGATTTTATTGCCTTATGCGCATCAGAGCACCACCTTGCGGGTAATGGTGCGCGAGCCGGCTTTGACGGTCACCACATAGGCGCCGCGGGCGGGCAGACGCAGGCTGCTCACAGCGTTGGCGGTGGCCACAAGGCGGCCTGTGAGGTCGTAGGCGTCGGCGCTGTCGACCGCCGTGCCAAAGTCGAGCTGTGAGCCGTTGGCAGTCAACGTGAAGGCGGCGTCGGCATCAATTGTGCCTACACCCGACACGGGCACAGCTGCATACACCGTCTCAATTCCTAAAACCTGAATTTGGTAGGCCTTGCCTGTGGTGCTGGTGCCCATGGCAAGCTGCACGCTGTTGAGAGTGATGGGATAGCTGCCCATGTTGGCGGCATCGGTCCATGCGGCAGTGGGCAGACTTATCACGTTCTCGGCATTGGCCTTGAGGGTGTCGCTTATCGACTTGTAGGTGATCTTGCCGGCACCGGCGCGCAAGCCAAACGTCACGCCCTTGACCACGGCCTCGCCCGGATTGATGCGCACGCGCAGCGTGTCGGGCAAGCTCCACAGGCGCACCTGCTTGCTAAGCGTGATTTTGGGCGTACGGCCCGATGCGCCAGTGTAGTCATAGGTGAAGCCGTCGCCCACGGTGGTGAGTTTGCCGCCCTTGCCGCCCGTCTGGCTCACCTGCCAAGTGCTGGCGTCGGGGTTGGGATCGATGGGCATGACGCGGGCCGAGGGGCGCTCGACAGTCACAGCCATGCTGGCGCTGAAGTCACCCACAGTGCCGGTAACGGTGGCATTGCCGTTGGCAATGCCGCGCAGCACACCGGTGTTGGCATCGATGTCAACCGTAGCGGGATCGTTGCTGCTCCATGTGAGAGCTGACGGGTCGATGGGCGAAGTGGTGCCGCCCACATAGCTGTTCACCTCCACTGTGTAGGGGCGGTAGGTGTCGTTGATGATGGCGCTGTGGGCCATGCGCACGCTGTCCACGTTGCCGTCGACTGTGATGAGCTGCTGCACGCTGATGGCGCCCAGAGTGCCGGTGAGCATGGCGCAGCCGCTGCCGTCGCCAATGAATGTGGTGTCGTTCTTGATGTGGCCGACGCTGGCGGGGCACGACAGCTTCACGCCTTGCACGTCGCGGTCGATGAGCACGCC
>CALBLR010000183.1 GCA_937896015.1 uncultured Prevotellaceae bacterium
GAGTGTGAGCAACGTGCAGCTGTCGCCCGATGCCAAGACCCTGGCCTACACCGCGGGCAGCAGCAACCTCAAGGAGCACAAAAGCTACAGCAACGTGTGCCTGATGGGCACCGACGGCAAGGGCGCGAAAAGTCTGACCTCCGACGGCAAGAGCAGCCTCACGGGTTGGAGCGCCGACGGCAAGGCGGTGTATTACACCAGCGAAACCGACGGCAACCAGCAGCTGTGGGCCTACACAGTGGCCACCGGCAAGAGCCGCCAAATCACCAACTATGGCCTGGGCGTTGACGGTCCGGTGGTGTCGCCCGACGGCCGCTATGTAGCCTTTGCGGCCGATGTGTATCCCGAACTCGGCGCCGACGCGGCAGCCAACAAGGACTGGCGCAAGAAGAAGGACGACGGCCCGGTGCAGGCACACATGGCCGATGCGCTGCTCTACCGCCACTGGACCAGCTATAACGACGGCCGCTATGCCCACCTCATAGTGCTCGATACGCAGTCGGGCGCCTACACCGACGTCACCCCAGGCAAATACGAGCTCACCTTCAGCCTTGGCGGTGATGTGCGCTATGCCTTCTCGCCCGACAGCCGCGAGCTGTGCTTTGTGTCGAACCACAGCAAGCACCCCGAGGCCAACACCAACGCCGACCTGTGGCTGGTGCCCGTCACGGGCGGCGAGGCCAAGTGCATCACCGAGGCCAACAAGGCTTGGGACGGCTCGCCGGCATATTCGCCCGACGGCCGCTACATTGCCTACCGCACCCAGCTGGCGGAGGGCTATGAGAGCGACCGCTTCCGCCTGGCCGTGTACGACCGTCAGAGCGGCGAGAGCCGCATAGTCACCGACAGCTTCGACAATTGGGTGACCGACTTCAAGTGGGCCGCCGACTCGCGCTCAATCTACTTCATTGGCGCGGTGCAGGGCGCACAGCCGCTCTACCGCCTCGATCTTGCCAAGGGCACAATAACTCCCGCCGTCACCGGCAAGGCCATCACCAGCTATGCCTTCGATGCCAAGGGCAACTTCTATTACACCTACAGCACCACAGGCCGCCCCGTGGCCCTCTACAAGCAGGCCAAGGGCCGCGAGCAGCAGCTCACATTCCTCAATGCCGAGCTGGAGAGCGAGGTCGACATCCGCCCGTCGGAGTCGATTTGGATCGACGGGGCCGGCGGCGACAAAGTGCAGGTGTTCATCGTGAAGCCCCACAACTTCGACCCCTCGAAGAAGTATCCGCTTGTGCTAAACATACACGGTGGCCCGCAACAGATGTGGATGAATTCGTTCCGCGGCGACTGGCAGGTGTATCCCGGCGCCGGCTACGTCGTGGCTTATCCCAACATTCACGGCTCCAACGGCTATGGGCAGGCATTCTGCCGCGCCATATCGGGCGACTGGGGCGGCAAGGCGTTTGAGGATGTGATGCTCGTGACCGACGCCCTCGCCAAGCTCGACTATGTGGACTCCACCCGCATGGGTGCCATGGGCTGGTCGTATGGCGGCTACATGATGAA